>DASVLN010000948.1:0-14284 GCA_036384855.1 Burkholderiaceae bacterium
CGGCCGCTGCAGGCCGTGGTGCGCGAGGTGGCCGCGGCCGCCGATCCCGCCACGCGCACCTTCCAGGTCAAGGCCGGCCTGCCGGCGGGTGCCGCGGAGCTCGGGCAGACCGCCACGGTCCACGTCGAGCTCGCCCCGGCCGACGGCAAGCTGCGCCTGCCGCTGCAGGCCGTGACGGGCGAGGGCGGCCGCAGCCAGGTCTGGGTGGTCGACAAGGCCACGATGACGGTGCGCGAGCAGCCGGTGAAGGTGCTCCGGCCCGAGGGCGACAGCCTGGTCCTGGACGGCGGGCTGAAGGCGGGCGACATCGTGGTCACGGCCGGCGCGCACGTGCTCACGCCGGGCCAGCAGGTCGCCTTCTACGTCGAACCCGCCAAGCGCTGAGGTCCGCATGAGCCACGATACCCCTGGCGGCATGACGAGCCGCTTCAACATCTCGCGCTGGGCGCTGCAGCATCCCGAGCTGACGCGCTACCTGATGATCGTGCTGCTGGTGCTCGGCCTGGCGGCCTACTTCCAGCTCGGGCAGGACGAGGATCCGCCGTTCACCTTCCGCGCGATGGTCGTCCAGGTCTACTGGCCGGGCGCGAGCGCCAAGGAGATGGCCGAGCAGGTCACCGACAAGATCGAGCGCACGCTGCAGGAGGTGCCGTACTCCGACAAGATCCGCAGCTACACCAAGCCCGGCGAGTCGCTGACCATCCTGCAGCTCAAGGACTCGTCGCCGCCGCACGAGGTCGCCAACACCTGGTACCAGGCGCGCAAGAAGATCGGCGACATGCGCGGCACCCTGCCGCAGGGCGTGGCCGGGCCGTTCTTCAACGACGAATTCGGCGATGTCTACGGTTCGATCTTCGCGCTCTCGGCCGACGGCTTCTCCGACGAGGAGCTGCGCGTTCGCGCCGAGGACATCCGCCAGCAGCTGCTGCGCGTGCCCGACGTCGCCAAGGTGCAGCTGTTCGGCGTGCAATCGCAGAAGGTGTTCGTCGAGCTGTCGCAGAAGCGGGCGGCGGAGATGGGCATCGACCTGAACCAGGTGGTCTCGCAGCTCAACGCGCAGAACGTCGTCGCGGGCACGGGCGTCGTCGACGCCGGCGCGCAGAACGTGCAGGTGCGCCTGTCCGGAGCGTTCCAGTCGGTCGACGCGATCCGTGCGTTCCCGATCCGCGCGACCAATCCCGCGACGGGCCAGTCCACCACCGTGCGCCTGGGCGACATCGCCGATGTCAAGCGCGGCTACTCGGACCCGCCGGACGTCGAGGTGCGCGCCAACGGCAAGCAGGTCGTCGCCCTGGGCGTGTCGATGGCCAAGGGTGGCGACATCATCTCCCTCGGCAAGGCGCTGCAGTCGCAGGTCGGCGAGATCCGCAGGCAGCTGCCCGTGGGCATGGAGATCACGCAGGTGCAGGACCAGCCGCGCGCGGTCGCGCGCTCGGTCGGCGAGTTCGTGCGCGTGCTGGTCGAGGCGATCGTGATCGTGCTGGTCGTGAGCTTCGTGAGCCTCGGGCTGCACTTCAACCCGATCCGGATCGACATCTGGCCCGGGCTGGTCGTCGCGATCACGATCCCTCTGGTGCTCGCGATCACCTTCGTGACGATGTTCTACTGGGGCGTCGGGCTGCACAAGATCTCGCTGGGCTCGCTGATCATCGCGCTGGGCCTGCTCGTCGACGACGCCATCATCGCGGTCGAGATGATGGTGCGCAAGCTCGAGGAGGGCTACTCGAAGGAGCGCGCCGCCACCTTCGCGTACGAGGTGACGTCGATGCCGATGCTCACCGGCACGCTGATCACGGCCGCGGGCTTCCTGCCGATCGGGCTGGCCAAGTCGATGACGGGCGAGTACACGTTCGCCATCTTCGCGGTGACCTCGGCGGCGCTCGTGATCTCGTGGATGGTCTCGGTCTACTTCGTGCCGTACCTCGGCGCGAAGCTGCTCCATACGCGCGCGAAGCCGCACGCCGGCGACGGCGTGCCCGAGGAGCCGCACGAGACCTTCGATTCGCCGTTCTACGGCCGCTTCCGCGCGCTGGTCGCCTGGTGCCTGCGCCATCGCTGGATCACGATCGGCGCGACCATCGGCACGTTCGTGCTGGGCATCGTCGGCATGGGCCTCGTGCAGCAGCAGTTCTTCCCGGACTCGAGCCGGCCGGAGGTGATGGTCGACCTCTGGCTGCCGGAAGGCGCGACGATCCGCCAGAGCGAGGCCGTCGCCAAGCGCTTCGAGGCCCGCATGATGAAGGAGCCCGGCGTGACGACGGTCACGACCTGGGTCGGCAGCGGCGTGCCGCGCTTCTACCTCCCGCTCGACCAGATCTTCCCGCAGAGCAATGTCAGCGAAGTCATCATCGAGCCCACCGACCTCAAGACCCGCGAGGCGCTGCGCAAGAAGCTGCCCGCGCTGCTGGCCGCCGAGTTCCCGGAGGTGCGCACGCGCGTGAAGCTGCTGCCCAACGGGCCGCCGGTGCCCTACCCGGTGCAGTTCCGCGTGATGGGGCAGGACGTCGAGCAGGTGCGCCACTGGGGCGACCTCGCCAAGGACGTGCTGCGCGCCAATGCCCACATGCGCGGCGTCAACGACAACTGGGACGAGAACGTGCTCGCGACGCGGCTCGAGATCGACCAGGACAAGGCCCGCGCGCTCGGGGTGAGCACGCAGTCGATCGCGCAGGCGACGCAGACCCAGTTCTCCGGCTCGACGATCGGCCAGTACCGCGAAGGCGACCAGCTCATCGACATCGTGCTGCGCCAGCCTGCAGCCGAGCGCGGCAAGGTGACCGACCTCTCGAGCGCCTACGTGACCGCCGCCAACGGCAGCGCGGTGCCGCTCGCGCAGGTGGCGCACCTGGCGCTCGGCTGGGAGCCCGGCGTGCTGTGGCGCGAGGGCCGCGACTACGCGGTGACGGTGCAGGGCGACGTGGTCGAGGGCATGCAGGGCCCGACCGTGACGGCCGAGCTGTGGCCGGCGCTCAAGGCGCTGCAGGCGAAGATGCCGCCGGGCTACCAGATCCAGGTGGCGGGCGCGGTCGAGGAGTCGTCCAAGGGGCAGGGCGCCATCATGGCCGGCATGCCGGTGATGCTGTTCATCATCTTCACGCTGCTGATGCTGCAGCTGCACAGCTTCTCGCGCGCGGTGCTGGTCTTCCTGACCGGCCCGATGGGCATCGCCGGCGCCGCCGGCGCGCTGCTGGCGCTGAACCGGCCGTTCGGCTTCGTGGCGATGCTGGGCGTGATCGCGCTGATGGGCATGATCATGCGCAACTCGGTCATCCTGATCGACCAGATCGAGCAGGAGCGCGCCCGCGGCGTGCCGGCATGGAACGCGGTGATCGAGTCGGTGGTGCGCCGCTTCCGGCCCATCGTGCTGACCGCTGCGGCCGCCGTGCTGGCGATGATCCCGCTGTCCGAAAGCGAGTTCTGGGGCCCGATGGCGGTGGCCATCATGGGCGGACTCGTCATCGCGACGGCGCTCACGCTGCTGGCGCTGCCGGCGATGTACGCGGCCTGGTTCCGCGTGCGAGAGGACGTCCCCGCGCCGTCGGCCGATGCCGCGGCCCAGCACCGCGAGGGTGCCAGGACGCTGGCCAGTCCCGCCGGAGCCTGACCGGCGCCGGCCCTGCCGCTCGTCCGTGCCCTGGAGGCCCGGGGGAGCGGCAGATCCGGCTTGGCCGGTCTGCACGTCTGCGGGCCGCAGGCGACCGGCGCTCGCCAGGCGATGGTCCGTCCACCGGCCAGCCTGTGTCCGGGCTCACCTCCTCGAGGGCAGGGAGCACCCGCGACCGTAGGGCTATAATCCCCGGTTCACCGGAAAGCCGGGGGTGCGTTTCATCTCTGTCCCCAGCCTCTCGGGTCACGAAGCGCGGGTGGCGAAATTGGTAGACGCACCAGGTTTAGGTCCTGACGCCTTCACCGGCGTGCGGGTTCGAGTCCCGCCCCGCGCACCAGAGTTTGCGAACCAAGAGTCCCATCATGGCAGTTAACGTAGAAACCCTCGACAAGCTCGAACGCCGCATCTCCCTGACCCTCGCCGCGGACGAGGTCAACAAGGAGGTCGAAGCGCGCCTGAAGAAGCTGTCGCGCACCGTGAAGGCCGACGGCTTCCGCCCCGGCAAGGTGCCGATGTCGGTCGTGGCGCAGCGCTACGGCTATTCGGTGCAGTACGAAGTGATGAACGACAAGCTGGGCGCCGCGTTCGCCGCCGCCGCCAACGAGGCCAAGCTGCGCGTCGCCGGCCAGCCGCGCATCGCCGAGAAGGCGCAGAGCGCCGAGGGCGCGATGGAATTCGACGCCACGTTCGAGGTCTACCCCGAGGTGGTGATCGGCGACCTGTCGCAGGTCGAGATCGAGCGCGTGTCGACCGAGGTCGACGAGGCGGCCATCGACAAGACGGTGGACATCCTGCGCAAGCAGCGCCGCACCTTTGCCCAGCGCCCGGCCGCCGAAGGCGCCGAGGCCGGCGACCGCGTGACGATCGACTTCGAAGGCAAGATCGACGGCACGCCGTTCGACGGCGGCAAGGCCGAGAACTTCCAGTTCATGGTGGGCGAAGGCCAGATGCTCGAGCAGTTCGACCAGGCCGTGCGCGGCATGAAGGTGGGCGAGTCCAAGACCTTCCCGCTGCAGTTCCCGGCGGACTACCACGGCAAGGAAGTCGCCGGTCGCGAGGCCGACTTCCTTGTCACGATGAAGAAGATCGAGGCGCAGCACCTGCCGGAGGTCGACGACGCGTTCGCGAAGTCGCTGGGCATCGCCGAAGGCACGGTCGAGGGCCTGCGCGCCGACGTCCGGAAGAACCTCGAGCGCGAGGTCAAGTTCCGCGTGCTGGCGCGCAACAAGGCCGCGGCGATGGACGCCCTGGCGAACGCCGCCACGCTCGACCTGCCCAAGGCGCTGGTCGAGGGCGAGACCGAACGCCTCGTCCAGGGGGCCCGCGAGGACCTGAAGCAGCGCGGCGTCAAGGATGCCGACAAGGCCCCGATCCCGGCCGAGATCTTCACGCCCCAGGCCGAGCGCCGCGTGCGCCTGGGCCTCGTGGTGGCCGAGCTCGTGCGCGCCCAGAACCTGCAGGCCAAGCCGGAGCAGCTGCAGGCGCACATCGAGGAGATGTCGCAGAGCTACGAGAAGCCGGTGGAAGTCCAGCGCTGGTACCTCTCCGACCGCAGCCGCATGGCCGAGGTCGAGGCGATCGTCGTCGAGAACAACGTCACCGACTACGTGCTCGGCCAGGCCAAGGTCACCGACAAGGTGCTGCCCTTCGACCAGCTGATGACGGCCTGACGCGCCGTCCGCACCCGGCCGCTTGACGGCGGTCGCGGGGCGCGAGAGCGATGCCGGACGCCCGCCGGGACGCAGGTTCCGCCGGGCGTTCGCGTTTCCGGGGCGCCCAGCCCCGAGCGCGGGCGGCGGGCTTGCAATGCCGGGTTCGGGCGCCATCTCGCCCTTTGGGGTCGCGCGCGACGCGACATAATGGTCCTTCACCGACCCAACAAGCCACGGAAGAAGAATTCAAGCCATGAGCGCACTTGAAACGCAAGCCCTGGGCATGGTGCCCATGGTCATCGAGCAGTCCGGCCGCGGCGAGCGGGCCTACGACATCTACTCGCGCCTGCTGCGCGAGCGCATCGTCTTCCTGGTCGGGCCGGTCAACGACCAGTCGGCCAACCTGGTCGTCGCCCAGCTGCTGTTCCTCGAGAGCGAGAACCCGGACAAGGACATCCACCTCTACATCAACTCGCCCGGCGGCAGCGTCAGCGCGGGGATGTCCATCTTCGACACGATGAACTTCATCAAGCCGCACGTGTCGACGCTGTGCATCGGGCTGGCGGCCAGCATGGGCGCGTTCCTGCTGGCGGCGGGCGAGAAGGGCAAGCGGCTGTCGCTGCCCAACTCGAAGATCATGATCCACCAGCCGCTCGGCGGCGCGCAGGGCCAGGCGACGGACATCGAGATCCACGCCCGCGAGATCCTGAAGACCCGCGAGCAGCTCAACCGCATCCTCGCCGAGCGCACCGGCCAGCCGCTGGAGAAGATCCAGGCCGACACGGAGCGCGACTACTTCATGTCCGCCGACGACGCCAAGAGCTACGGCCTGGTCGACCAGGTCGTCGCCAACCGGGACTGAAAGCCCCCGACGGCTTCCCGACCCGCGAGCCGCTTGGTCTATCATTGGGCCGCCCCCTCTCATCACCCACTTTTCCCCACAGGCCAACAGCAAGTCCATGGCAGACAAGAAGGGCTCCTCCGCCGAAAAGGTGCTGTACTGCTCGTTCTGCGGCAAGAGCCAGCACGAGGTCAAGAAGCTGATCGCCGGTCCGTCGGTGTTCATCTGCGACGAGTGCATCGAGCTGTGCAACGACATCATCCGCGACGAGGTGCCGGCTGAAGGCCCGGCGGCGAAGTCGGCCAAGTCCGACCTGCCGATGCCGTCCGAGATCAAGGCGAGCCTCGACAACTACGTGATCGGCCAGGACGTCGCCAAGCGCACGCTGTCGGTAGCCGTCTACAACCACTACAAGCGGCTCAAGC
The DNA here is from genome assembly GCA_036384855.1 of Burkholderiaceae bacterium. Classification (GTDB taxonomy): domain Bacteria; phylum Pseudomonadota; class Gammaproteobacteria; order Burkholderiales; family Burkholderiaceae_C; genus Scleromatobacter. The sequence continues at coordinate 6,526 of DASVLN010000948.1, forward strand.
ACATGTCGACCTCCAAGGACGACGTGGAGCTGAGCAAGAGCAACATCCTGCTCATCGGGCCGACCGGCTCCGGCAAGACGCTGCTGGCCCAGACCCTCGCGCGCCTGCTCAACGTGCCGTTCGTGATCGCCGACGCCACCACGCTGACCGAAGCCGGCTACGTGGGCGAGGACGTCGAGAACATCATCCAGAAGCTGCTGCAGAACTGCAACTACGACGTCGAGCGGGCGCAGCGCGGCATCGTCTACATCGACGAGATCGACAAGATCTCGCGCAAGGCCGACAACCCGTCGATCACGCGCGACGTCTCGGGCGAAGGCGTGCAGCAGGCGCTGCTCAAGCTCGTCGAGGGAACGATGGCGTCGGTGCCGCCGCAGGGCGGCCGCAAGCACCCGAACCAGGATTTCCTGCAGATCGACACGACCAACATCCTGTTCATCTGCGGCGGCGCGTTCGACGGCCTCGAGAAGGTGATCCGCAACCGCACCGAGCGCTCGGGCATCGGCTTCGGCGCGACCGTGCACAGCAAGGACGAGCGCCGCGTCTCGGAGCTGTTCCGCGAGGTCGAGCCCGAGGACCTGATCAAGTTCGGCCTGATCCCCGAGCTCGTCGGCCGGCTGCCGGTGGTCGCGACCCTGGGCGAGCTGACCGAGGAAGCGCTGGTACAGATCCTCACCGAGCCGAAGAACGCGCTGGTCAAGCAGTACCAGAAGCTGTTCATGATGGACGGGGTGGAGCTGGAGATCCGCCCGTCCGCGCTCGCCGCGATCGCCCGCAAGGCGCTGGCCCGCAAGACCGGCGCCCGTGGCCTGCGCTCGATCATGGAGCAGGCGCTGATCGACACGATGTTCGACCTGCCGCTGCTCGACGGGGTGGCGCAGGTGGTCATCGACGAGCACATCATCGAAGAGAACGCGAAGCCGCTGCTGGTCTATCGCGAGCAGGCGAAGGCGAGCGCCTGAGGCGGCGCCGCTTGCCGAGCTCGCTCGTCGAACGACCGTCGACGTCGCGCCGGGACGCGCCTGGGCGCCGTCCGGCATCGAGGAAGAGAGGTTCGCTGCGCATGCCCGGCCATCCTGTCCAGCCGCCTGCCGGGGGATCCGCTACCGGTGGCATGCCCGATGCCGTTTCCGCGGATACCTTCCCGCACGACGTGCCGCGCGTCGACGCGCGACAATCGCCCCCGGACGCCCGCCTCGCGCGGCGGACGGGAAAACTCCGAGAACGGGCGGAGGTACGGCGCTGATCCCGCTGCAGGGCCGGGCGGATTGCCTCACCATATCGATCGGCATCTTGTAATTGGACGCTCGCGCCGCATCTGCGGCCGAGAAAGAGAGGTTCCCCCCACATGTCTGGACACCCCATCCTGCCTTCCGAACCGATCACGCTGCCGCTGCTGCCGCTGCGCGACGTCGTCGTGTTCCCGCACATGGTGATCCCGCTGTTCGTCGGCCGTCCCAAGTCCATCAAGGCCCTGGAAGCCGCGATGGAGTCCGGCCGCCAGATCATGCTGGTCGCCCAGAAGGCCGCCGGCAAGGACGAGCCCCGTGCCGACGACATGTTCGAGATCGGTTGCGTCTCGAGCATCCTGCAGATGCTGAAGCTGCCCGACGGCACCGTGAAGGTGCTGGTCGAAGGCATCCAGCGCGCCTCGACGCGCGAGATCAGCGACAACGGCGAGCACTTCGTCGCCGAGTCGGTGCCCGTCGCGCCGCAGTCGGAGACCTCGCCCGAGGTCGAGGCACTGCGCCGCGCCGTCACGCAGCAGTTCGACCAGTACGTCAAGCTCAACAAGAAGATCCCGCCGGAGATCCTGACCTCCATCGCGGGCATCGACGATCCGGGCCGCCTGGCCGACACGATCGCTGCGCACCTGCCACTCAAGCTCGAGGCCAAGCAGTCCGTCCTGGACCTGTTCGACATCGCCCAGCGCCTCGAGAAGCTGCTCGAGCTGCTGGAGCACGAGGTCGACATCCTGCAGGTCGAGAAGCGCATCCGCGGGCGCGTCAAGCGCCAGATGGAAAAGAGCCAGCGCGAGTACTACCTCAACGAGCAGGTCAAGGCGATCCAGAAGGAGCTCGGCGACGGCGAGGAGGGTGCCGACCTCGAGGAGCTCGAGAAGAAGATCAAGGCCGCGCGCATGCCCAAGGAAGCGCGCAAGAAGGCCGACGGCGAGCTCAAGAAGCTCAAGCTGATGTCGCCGATGTCGGCCGAGGCGACGGTGGTGCGCAACTACCTCGACACCATCCTCGGCCTGCCCTGGAACAAGAAGACCAAGGTCAAGCACGACCTGGCCCACGCCGCCGACGTCCTGAACGAGGATCACTACGGCCTGGAGAAGGTCAAGGACCGCATCCTCGAGTACCTCGCGGTTCAGCAGCGCGTGGACAAGGTGAAGGCGCCGATCCTGTGCCTGGTCGGTCCCCCGGGCGTTGGCAAGACGTCGCTCGGCCAGTCCGTCGCGCGCGCGACCGGGCGCAAGTTCGTCCGCATGGCGCTGGGCGGCGTGCGCGACGAGGCCGAGATCCGCGGCCATCGCCGCACCTACATCGGCTCGATGCCGGGCAAGGTGCTGCAGAACCTGACCAAGGTCGGCACGCGCAACCCGCTGTTCCTGCTCGACGAGATCGACAAGCTGGGCATGGACTTCCGCGGCGATCCGTCGTCGGCGCTGCTGGAGGTGCTCGACCCGGAGCAGAACCACACGTTCAGCGACCACTACATCGAGCTCGACTTCGACCTGTCGGACGTGATGTTCGTCGCCACCTCGAACTCCATGAACATCCCGCCGGCGCTGCTGGACCGGATGGAAGTGATCCGCCTGTCCGGCTACACCGAGGACGAGAAGCTCAACATCGCCCAGCGCTACCTGCTGCCCAAGCAGGCCAAGAACAACGGCGTGAAGGAAGACGAGCTGGAGCTCACCGAGGGTGCGATCCGCGGGATCATCCGCTACTACACCCGCGAGGCCGGCGTGCGGTCGCTCGAGCGCGAGGTGTCCAAGGTGTGCCGCAAGGTGGTCAAGGGCGTGCAGCTCAAGACGATCATCGGCAAGGCGGTCGTGACCGAGGAGAACCTCAACGACTACCTCGGCGTGCGCAAGTACGACTTCGGCCGCGCCGAAAAGAAGAACCAGGTCGGCCAGGTGGTGGGCCTCGCATGGACGGAGGTCGGCGGCGACCTGTTGACCATCGAGTCGGCCATCATGCCGGGCAAGGGCAACATCATCCGCACCGGCTCGCTCGGCGACGTGATGAAGGAGTCCGTCGAGGCGGCGCGCTCGGTCGTGCGCGCGCGCGCGGCGCGCCTGGGCATCAAGGACGAGCTCTTCGAGAAGCGCGACATCCACATCCACGTCCCGGACGGCGCGACCCCGAAGGACGGCCCCAGCGCGGGCGCCGCGATGACGACGGCCTTCGTGTCGGCACTCACCGGCATCCCGGTGAAGGCCAACGTGGCGATGACCGGCGAGATCACGCTGCGCGGCGAGGTCACGGCGATCGGCGGTCTGAAGGAGAAGCTGCTCGCGGCGCATCGCGGCGGCATCACGACGGTCATGATCCCGGAGGAGAACGTCAAGGACCTCCAGGACATTCCCGAGAACGTGAAGGGCCAGATCGAGATCGTGCCCGTGCGCTGGATCGACAAGGTGCTCGAGGTGGCCCTCGAGACGCTGCCAACCCCGCTGCCCGACGAGGAGGCGGCGGGCAAGGACGGCGCCGCGGTCGTCGAGACGCCGGTCGTGAAGGCCGAGGTCAGCGACTCGCTGAAGCACTGAAGTCGCGACCCGCGCGGACGCTGCGGCGTCCACGGGGTCGCGCTCGATTTTTCGAGAAAGTGCTTGCAGAGCAGTTCAAAGCTGGCATATACTGCTAGCTTCAGCGAACAGACAAGAACTTCAGCGAAGCGGCGGTCTGGTCGGTGGAAAATGCGGGAATAGCTCAGTTGGTAGAGCGCAACCTTGCCAAGGTTGAGGTCGCGAGTTCGAGCCTCGTTTCCCGCTCCAGCATGTTGAAAAAGGGAAGCGCGTGCTTCCCTTTTTCGTCAGAATGGAAGGTTCATGCCGCTTCTCGCGGGCGGCACCGAACGACGGCGCGATAGCAAAGCGGTTATGCAACGGATTGCAAATCCGTCTAGTCCAGTTCGACTCTGGATCGCGCCTCCAGAAGAAGATGCGCGGGAATAGCTCAGTTGGTAGAGCGCAACCTTGCCAAGGTTGAGGTCGCGAGTTCGAGCCTCGTTTCCCGCTCCAGATGCTTGAAAGGGACTCCCGCGGGAGTCCCTTTTTGCTTGGGCATCGCCTGCGGCCTCGACGCGTGAGGAAGTGCCCGAACCCGGGTACGGCCCTGGGCCCGGCATGCCGGCCAGGGCGCGACAATCGGCGCCCGGCCGCTTCGGCCGAAGCTCGCGTGGCGGGCGCGGCCGGATCGCGCATCCGAGGGAGCCCTTCTTGATCGAAACCACCCAGCGTCCGCCCGGTGCGCGCCTGACGGCGCTTGTGGCCGGGCTCGTCCTGGCCGGCGCCTCGTGCGGCGCGTCCGGCGCGGGAACGACCGACTACCGCATCGGCTCGGCGCCAGGCTGGGTGCATCCGCAGGCGTGGACCGGGCCGCCCGCCGATGGCGTCTCGGGGCCCGGCGTGGCCTATGGCGGCCGCTACGACCTCGTCGACGACCAGACCCGCCTGCTGCCGGCCGGCGCCGCCTCGTACCACCATGTCGTGGTCGAGGCGGTCACGGAGAAGGGCGTCGACGACCTGAGCCACCACGAGATCGAGTTCGATCCCGGCTACCAGACCCTGACGCTCAACCAGCTCGACATCGTGCGCGACGGCCGGCGCGTGTCGCGGCTGCGCAGCGTGAAGGCGCGCGTGCTGCAGCGCGAGCGCGACCTCGAGTCGCGCGTTTACGACGGCCGCAGCACGGTCGACCTCGACCTCGATGACGTCCGCCCGGGCGATGTCCTCGAGTTCGCCTACACGCTCGAGGGCCAGAACCCGGTGTTCGGCAGCCACCATGCAGGCGGCGCCGACATGCAGTGGCGCGTGCCGGTGATGCACCTGTATCGCAGCATCTCCTGGCCCGTCGACATGCCGGTGCGCGTGCGCTCGGGCAAGGGCGCCGCGGCACCGGTAGAGTCGTCGGCCGACGGCTGGGAGACGCGCGCGTGGGATGCCCGCGACGTGCCCGCCCTGCAGCGCGAGGCGGGCACCCCTCGCTGGTACGACCCCTATGCCGAGGTCGAATGGTCCGACTATGCCGACTGGGCCGACGTCGGGCGCTGGGCGCAAGCGCTGTTCCGCGTGCCGACGACGCTCGGGCCGGAGCTCGAGGCCGTCGTCGCGCGCATCGAGAAGCAGGATGCGAACGCCGACGCGCGCGTGATGGACGTGCTGCGCCTCGTGCAGAAGCAGGTGCGCTACCTCGGCATCGAGGTCGGCTCCGGCTCGCACCTGCCGAGCCCGCCGGACGTCGTCTACGCGCGCCGCTTCGGCGACTGCAAGGAGAAGGCGCTGCTGATGGCGGTGCTGCTGCGCGCGATGGGGATCTCCGCGGCCCCCGCCCTCGTCGATACCGACGCCCGCCACGCCTCCGCCGACGAACTGCCCTCGCACGTCCGCTTCGACCACGTCATCGTGCGCGTGCGGCTGGACGGCCGCGACTGGTGGCTCGACCCGACGCGCGCGCCGCAGGGGGGCACGCTCGCCAACGTCGTGCAGTCGTCCTACGGCCGCGCCCTGGTGCTGGACGGCAGCGGCGCGGGCCTGGCGACCATGCCGGAGGCAGGGCCCGGCATCGAAGAGCGCCGCGTCAACGTCGACATCGACGGCTCGGCCGGCGCTGACAAGCCCGCGAGCTTCACCGTCTCGACGCTGTACCTGGCGCAGGCCGCCGACGCCCTGCGCGACCAGCTCGGCGACGGCGAGCGCGGCGAGCTCCAGCGTCGCTACGTCAACTTCTACGCCGGCAGCTACCCCGGCATCCGCGTCGCCGCGCCGATGGAGATCGCCGACGATCCGGTCGCCAACACGGTGCGCGTGACCGAGCACTACGCGATCGACGACTTCTGGCACGGCGACGGCGACGACCGCGGCCGCCGCGCCCGCTTCGATGCCAACGACCTGGACGCGATGCTCAAGCGGCCCGACGAGCCGATCCGCACGATGCCGCTCGCATCGCCGGGGCCGATGCGCACGACGCTGCACCTGCATGCGCGGCTGCCGCAGTCCTGGGACGACGCGCAGACCACGCACAGCGTCGACGACCCGGCCTTCCGCTTCCGCAAGACCACGCGCATCCATGGCAACGAGTTCGACGTCGACTACCTCGTCGAGCTCGAGTCCGATCACGTCGAGGCGGCGCTGATGCGCGCCTACGTCGCCCACATCGAGCGCGCGCGCAGCCAGCTCGGCGACCGGCTCGACGCCGCCGACGCGCCGCTGCCCGTGGCGGTGCCGAGCGAGGATGTCGCCGGAACGAACGGCCGCCGCGCGATGGCGATCGGCGGCGCCGCGACGGCGCTGCTCGCGGTGCTCGTGGCATGGGGGGCGCTGCGCGCTCGCGCGGCGTCGCGACGCCAGTCGGCGCGCCAGGGGGATGCCTCGAGTCTGCACGGCCCGACCACCGTGCCCGACGTGATCGATGCGGTCGGGGCAGCCGACGTCCTGGCACCGCGGGCGCTCGCCCACGAGTCGACGACCGACGGACGCCCCTTGTCCTGACGCTTCGCGCTCGCGACCGCGACCGCGACGCCGAGCGACGCACGGCCGTCGTCCGGGCTGGGCGGATCGCTCAGCCCTGGATCGCCGTGCCCCGCCGACAGCGGACAGGCCGCCGGCGTGTGCACGACGTCAGCGGTCGAAGGCCGCGTTGAGAACGGCCGCGAGGCGGTAGCCCGCCTTCTCCAGCTGGTCCGAGACGACCGTCGTCGCGCGCTTCACGTACTGGTCGTCGAGCTTGTAGACCGACGCGGCGCCGCTTGCCACCGGCCTGGGCAGGCCGCCGTAGGCGTAGCCCTGGGCCAGCGCGTACGACTCGTACGCCCAGTAGCGCGGGTTCGGCGGCCCGAGCCACTGGGCCTTCTCGGTGTCGCTGGGGGTGCGTAGCGCGGCGACGACGGCGGCAGGGTCGGTGTTGCGCCCGCCCGCCGGGGCGCCGATCAGCGTGACGAAGGTCGTGTCCCAGTGCGCATGCAGCGGCATCGGCGTCCCGCCGGCGACGGTGGCCATCTCGGCGTTGCCGCCGCGGTCGAGGTTGTCGCTCGCATGCAGTGGCTGGTGCAGGTCGCCGACGAAGTGCATCACGAACTTCAGGGCGAGCAGCTTCTCGGCGTCCGGCACGTCCGGCGAGGCGAGCTCCGCGGCGAACTGCTCGATCTTGTTGACGACGCAGTCGGGATCCGGCCCTTGCGACGCCGCCTGGCCGCCGGCCGAGGGGAATCCGAAGCAGGCCTTGTCGAGCGAGCCACCCTGCAGCTCGATGTCGACGAAGTGCCAGGAGTAGCTGTGGATCTGCTCCGGCGTCGCGCCGGCGACGCGCTGGGCGTCGCGGTAGTAGTCGGCCCACGTCGCCTGGCGCGCGAAGCTGTCGGTCGTCAGGCCGCCGTCGCGCATCTTCAGGCCGTTCGTGTCGGTGGCCAGCAGGCGGTCGACGGCCTGCGCCGTGCGCGGCGTCAGGTGGGCGCGCGCCACGAACGCGACCACCTCGTGGCCCTCGTCGCCCCAGGCATGCGCGAGCGGCGTCGCGGCGAGCAGCGCGGC
>DASVLN010000949.1:0-4298 GCA_036384855.1 Burkholderiaceae bacterium
GCAGCGGCGAGGGCCTGGATGCGCTGCGCGAGGCGCTGCTCGAACGCGCCGGCGCGGCCCACGTCCCCGAGGGCGTCTTCATCGCCCGCACGCGCCACGTCGAGGCGCTCGCGCGCACCGCGCACCACCTCGCGCTTGCCCGCGCGCACGCCGACCAGCGCGACGCCGCCCTCGACCTGTTCGCCGAGGAACTGCGCCTGGCCCACGGCGCGCTCGGCGAGATCACCGGCGAGTTCACCGCCGACGACCTGCTCGGCGAGATCTTCGGGCGGTTCTGCATCGGCAAGTGAGCGCGGCTCCGGCCAGATCCCCGCTGGGCAAGGCCCGCAGGCGCCATCATGCTGGATGCGGATGAGATGCTCAGGCGCGGGGCGTTCGTCGGGGAAGATTGCGTTTGGTTCAACAATGGCCTCGCCTGGGCGCTGTTCTCTCGCTGCTCGGATCCGCTCGTGGTGCTGGCGAACCTCCTGGGCTTCGTGCTCGCCTCCCGCCATGGGCCGCTCGCCCCGGCGGCCGCGACGGCTTCGGTCAAGGGGCACGGCTGGCGTCGCATCGGGCGGGCCCGTCCCGCGCCGTCCCGCCGTGGCCCCGGCCTACATCGCTTCCTTCCATCCCCGCCGCAGCAACCACGCGTTGACCGGCGCGGAGGCGATGAAGCCCAGGCACATGGCGGCCTGCATCGCGAACCAGAACTCGGGCTGGCGCGCGTCCAGCTCGACGCCGAGAAGGCGCCGGAAGACGACGAACTTCGCGATCGCCATGCCGCCGTACATGCCCACCTGCCAGGCCAGGAGCGACAACGTGTCCGCCTTCACGGCCGCCCACAGGCCGGCGGCGAGCCCCAGGTGCCGCATCGGCGCGATCGTCCAGTACTGGAAGACGATGCCGAGCAGGTAGGCGACCGCGAAGTCGAGGCCCCAGGCCGCGAACGTCCTCTCCTGGAACAGCGTCTGCCAACCGAAGAGGACCAGGACCGAGGGCGAAGCCAGCGCCCAGCTCTCGGCCACGATGTCGCCGAGCGTGCAGCCGCTGCCGCAGTGGCTCGTCGCCTTGGCGACCTGCACGAGGAACGGTCGCGGCGCCGCGTGCGGACCGGCGGCCGCGCGGCGCTCGCGCCAGTAGAAGGCGAGCCAGGCCACGCTGCCGAACAGCGCGGACACCGGCCACACGACGTTCATGATCGCCATCGGCTGGGGCCGGCGCAGGAGGTCGGCCGCGATGACGAGCGCGCAGGCGATTGCCACCCCCAGCGACGCCAGCGCGAGCCCATGCAGCCACGAGGGAATCATCGAGCGCTTCCTGTTGAATCGAGTGTCGAGAGGCCACGCCGGGCAACGTGCGTACCCCGCCGAGCCGCGACCCATGCCGACACCTCGCGCGGACAATGGCGAGAACCTTCGCCTCTTCGACGACGAGCAACGCAGATGATCGACATTGCCGCCACCCTGCTCGTGCTCACGGCGCTGCTGGCCTACCTCAACCAGCGCTTCCTCCGGCTGCCCATGACGATCGGGGTGATGGCAGCCGCCATGGTCCTGTCCGTGACGCTGGTCGCGCTGGATCGCTTCGGCATCGCCCGGTCGCTGGACGACCGCGAGCGCGCCTTCGTGGCGTCGATCGACTTCTCCAGCGTGCTCATGCAGGGCATGCTGTCGCTGCTGTTGTTCGCGGGCGCGCTCCACGTCGACATGGCGCAGCTGCGCCGCCGTCGCTGGCAGGTGGGCCTGCTCGCGTTCGCCGGGACGGCGCTGTCGACCGCGGTCGTGGGCGTGATGCTCTGGGCGGTGCTCCCGTGGCTGGGCCTGCCCTTGCCGTTGCTGGACTGCCTGCTCTTCGGCGCGCTGATCTCGCCGACGGATCCCATCGCGGTCATCGCGATGCTGAAGTCGGCGGAGGCGCCCCCCGACCTCGAGGTCGTGATCGCCGGCGAGAGCCTGTTCAACGACGGCGTGGGCGTCGTGATCTTCAGCCTGCTGCTGGAGATGGCACTGCAAGGAGCCGCCCCGACCGCGGCGGAGACCGGCCGGCTCCTGCTCCAGGAAGCGGGCGGGGGCCTCGCGTTCGGGGCGGTGCTGGGCCTCGTGCTGGTGTACCTGCTTCGCACCATCGACCACTACCAGGTCGAGGCGCTGCTCACGCTCGCCGCGGTCTTCGGCGGCTACACGCTGGCGAGCGACCTGCACGTCTCGGGCCCGCTGGCCATGGTGGTGACCGGGCTCATCGTCGGCAACGATGGCCGGGCGCAGGCCATGTCCGACGTCACGCGGCATCACGTCGACCTCTTCTGGGAACTGCTCGACGAGATGCTGAACGCGCTGCTGTTCGTGCTGGTCGGCCTCGAGGTCGTGGCGATCCGCTTTCCCGTGGAGGGCCTGCGCGCCGCCGGCGTCGGGGCCGTGGCGATCGCGGTGTCGCTGCTGGCCCGCTGGCTGACCGTCGGCCTGCCGACGCTCGCGCTCGGGCGCCGGATGCGCTTGCCGCGCGGCTCCGCCGCCATCCTGACCTGGGGCGGCCTGCGCGGCGGCATCTCGATCGCGCTGGCGCTGGCGATACCGGCCAGCCACCATCCGCAGACCCTCGTGGCGTTGACCTACTGCGTCGTCGCGTTTTCCGTCCTGGTGCAGGGGCTCAGCTTCGGGAGGCTCGCGAAGCGCTGGCTCGCCTGATCCGGCCCGGCCGCCGGCTCCGTTCCTGACGGCAAATATGTTTGTACAATAACATCTTGTCGCGCAGCCATCGTGGTCGCCAGCTCCAGGAATTCATGTGTCGAAGACTGCCACCATCGCGATGAGCGTGCTTGCCGGAGCCCTGGCCGTCGGCGCGGCCGCGTGGTGGCTGAGGTCCGGCGGCGCCCCGGCGCCGGCGTCCGTGGCCCAGGAGGCCGCCGGCACGTCCACGCCGCCATCGGCGCCCACGGCGGCGGTGCCGGTCGCGTCGGCGCCGCCGCGCATCGCCCACCCGGTTCCGACGATGGCCTCGGCGTCGTCCCCGCCGGCGCGGACCTTCGAGCTCGAGCTGGTGGGCCTGCTTGGTGGCGCGCCGGTGGCGGCGCTGTTCCGGTCCGACGACTTCGACCGCCGGTTCGTGGCCACCATCGACAACCTCGGCCGCTCGGCGGCGCCGCCCAGCGTGTGGCCGGTCAACCCGGTCGGCGGGCGCCTGCGGGTCGCCGCGAGCCCGGATGGCGACGTCATCGGGCCTGACAACGGCGCGCGCTACGAGCCCTACGTTCGCCTGCTGGAACAGGTGGACCTGTCCGCGGTGGTCCGCCTCTACGTCCAGCACTATCCCGAACTGCAGCGCGAGTACGAAGCGCTGGGATTTCCCGGCCGCTACTTCAACGACCGCGTCGTGGCGGTGCTCGACCAGCTGCTCGCCACGCCGACGGCCGCGGGCGCGCTGCACGTGCACCTGCCCCGCGTCGAGGGGCCGCAGCCGACGCGGCCATGGCTCCTGTACGACTTCGACGATCCCGCGTTGCGCTCGCTGGCCGCGGGGCAGCGCCTGCTGCTGCGCATGGGGCCGGACAACGAGCGGCGCGTGAAGGAGCGCCTTCGGGAGTTGCGCCGCCTGCTGGTGACGGCATGAGGCGAGGACGCAGGATGAATGAGCGCTGCGGCCGCGCCGGCGATCGGGCACCGGGAAAGCCTGTCCACCACGTCATGGCCGGAAGCGGTCCGGGGCCGACCGCGCTCCTGCCGACCGGCCTGCGTCCGTCGTTCCGCTCGGCCGCGGCCGCACGTCTTGGGAGGCTGGGTTGACGGTCGGGATCGACGCGTCGCCCGGGCGGCGAGACCTCGCTCCGGGCGGGTCGGGCAGGATGGCGATGACGCTGCGGACGCTGCGGCTGCAACTGCGCTTCCTGCTACCGCTGGTGCTGGTGCTCGTCGCGGCCGCCTATGTCGCGGTGCCGGTGCTCGACGGCGTCACCTTGCGCTGGTTCGAGCGCGACCTCGGCAGCCGCGGCACGCTGGTGGCCAACGCGCTGTCCGACTCCGTGATCGAGGCATTGCGCACGGGCCATCCCGAACGCCTGCGGGCCCTGTTCGACCGCGCCGCACAGGACGAGCGCCTCTTCGCGATCGGCCTGTGCACGCCCGACGGTCGCATGCTGGAGCGCACGCCGGGCTTCCCGGACCGCGTCGACTGCGCCGAGGCCGTGCTGGTCAGCGCGAGGGCGCAGCCTCGGCTGCAGCTTGCGGGCGGCGCCGTGCGCGTCTCCGTGCACGACATCCTGTATCAGCCGCCCGCGGTGCCGGTACCCGCGCCGAGCCCCGCCGCGACGGCATCTGCGGCGG
>DASVLN010000950.1:0-2536 GCA_036384855.1 Burkholderiaceae bacterium
GGTGCCGCCGGCGCCGCCGCCGGTGCCGACGGCCGACAGCGTGCCGTCCTCGTCCACGGCGTCGCTGGCCTCCAGCAGGATGCGGCCGCCGCGCGACGCGAGGCCCGTGGCCTCCACGACGCCCGTGTTGCGCACCACGCCGCCGGCAAGCTGGCTGGCGGCGCGCGCCGACAGCAGCACCCGCCCGCCGGGTGTGATCACCGCGCCGCCGTTGTCCACCAGCGCCTGCAGCGCCGCCGGCTCCACCGACACGCCGACCAGCGCATGCCCGTCCATCCGCAGCGTGACGGCGTCGCCCGCGGCCAGCGCAACGCCGCCCAGCCGCGCCGTCACCACGCCGGGATTGCGCACCTCGGGCGCCAGCAGCGCCACGTAGCCGCCGGGGCGCGCCGTGAGCGTGCCCTCGTTGACGACGCTGCCCGCGGCGCGCGACGGATCGCGGGCGAAGCGCAGGCGGCCGGCGGCGAGGTCCTCGTCGCCCAGGCCCAGCGTGCTGGCCACGAGGCCGCCCACGTCCACCGTCGCGCCGGGCGCGAAGTAGACGCCGTTCGGGTTGACGAGGAAGACCTGGCCGGTGGCGTCGACGTGGCCGAAGATGCGGCTCGCGTCGCCGCCCGTCACCCTGTTGAGCGTGACGGACGCGGCGTCGGGCTGCAGGAAGTGCACGCTGGCCGCGCTGCCGAGGTCGAAGCTGGTCCAGTCGATGGCGCCGACGCGCGAACCCTGGCGCACGTCGAGCGTGGCGCCGCTGCCGTGCAGCGAGACCTGGCCGGCGGTGACGGTCGCGCCCGTGGGCAGCTGCGTCGGCGCGGGCGGCGACGGGCCGGCGGCGCCGGCCGCCCCCGCGGACAACCCGGCCAACAGCAGCCCCGCCGCCACGGCCCCCCTGCGGCCGCCGCGCGTGCGGGCGAATTCCGGCACCGGCCGCCACTGGCCGGTGGCCTCGTTCCAGGCGAGCCGGTAGGCGCGGTTGCGGGCGGCGTGCTGGTGCATGGCCCGTCTCGTCAAAAGGCCGCGTCCAGCTGGAGCGTCAGCAGCGGCGCGAGGCGGCGCGGTGCATCGGCGGACGGCGCCGGATCGGGAGACAGCGGCTGCGCGGCGCTCGCCCGGAACCCGATCCCGGCCACCGGCGACCAGTCCGCCGCCACCCCCAGCCCGCCCAGCGCGTAGGCCTCGACCAGCGGCGCGCCGGGATGGCCGGTGCGCTTGTCGACCTGCACCCGGCCCCAGTCGAGGAAGGCGGCGAGGGCGGCGCGCTCGCCCAGGCGCTTGCGCAGCTCCGCGCTCAGCACCAGGGCCTGGTCGCCGGCGCCGTCGTCGGACGGGAACGCCCGCACGGCACCGGGCCCGCCGATCGACATGCGCTCGGACGAATCGAGGTCCTTGCCCGCCCACTGCCCCGACAGGCTGGCCGCCAGCGACCAGCCCTCGCCCAGCGCCTGCTCGCGCGCGAGCGCGAAGCGCAGCCTCGCGAAGCCGCCCTGGGCGTGCCCGGACGCGGCGTCGGCCGCCTGGTTGGGCGAGCCGGCGAGGTCGACGCGGCCGGCCACCAGCACGACGCTCGCGCGGCTCGTGCCGCCGCCGGCGACGTCGTCGCTCGCGCCGGCGTCCAGGCCGGCCGACAGCGTGGTGACGCGGTAGTTCGAGGTCTCGACGCCCAGCGCGGCGTTCTCGAATCGGTTGCGGCCGGCCTGCAGCGTCAGCGTGAGCTGGCCGGCGGCGCTGCGCACGAGCGCGTCCTCCGCCTGCAGCGCGACCGTGTGCGCGCTGCCGTGCGCCTGCAGCGACGCGAACGAGGACTCGACCAGCCGGTAGCCCATCGCCGAGGCGCTGGCGCCGAAGCGCCAGGCGGCCCCGGGCGCGGGCAGCCAGACGCCGGCATGCAGGTAGTCGTCGCCGCGCGCATGCGAGACGTCGAGCTGCCAGCGCTCGGCCAGCCGCAGGGGGCTGGCCAGCACCAGGGCGGCGGAGGCCTCGAGCCGGCCCGTGGCATGGGCGCCGGCGTTGTCCACGGCCAGGCGGCCGGTGGCCAGCGGCGCGTCGACCGCGCTCAGCGCGAGCTCGGTGCGCCCCTGCTCGCGGCCTTCGACGAGGCGCCCGCTCGCCCGCACGCCGGGCAGTTCCTCCACCAGGCGCATCGCGCGGTCGAGCGCCGGGGCGCTCAGCGGCTCGCCCACGGGCTGGGCACCCTCGATCACGGCGCGCAACCGTCCGGGCGACACGCGCGTGGGCTGCCCGTCCAGCCGCAGTCCGCCGAAGACCGCCTCGACGACGGCGATGGTCACCACGCCGTCGGTCACGTCCTGGCGCGGCAGGACGACCCGCACCAGCCAGCCGGCGCGCTCGTAGGCCTGGGCCACCGCGGCAGCGGCGTCCTGTAGGTCGGCGAAACGCAGCGGCCGGCCAAGCCAGGGCCGCGTCGCCTCCGCCAGGCGCGCCTCGTCCAGGCGTGTGTTGCCCTCGAAGCGGAAGCGGCGGACGACCAGCGCGAGATCGTCGCCCGGGCGCACCGGCGCGGGCGCCGGCGCCAGCAACG
>DASVLN010000951.1:0-3243 GCA_036384855.1 Burkholderiaceae bacterium
GAAGGCCTGGGGGCGTCGTCCGACATCCGCAACCAGGGCACGGTCGTCTCGGTCACCGACGGCATCGTCCGCGTCCACGGCCTGTCCGACGCCATGCAGGGCGAAATGCTGGAGTTCCCGGCAGCCCCGAACGGCCAGCCGACCTTCGGCCTCGCGCTGAACCTCGAGCGCGACTCCGTCGGCGCCGTCATCCTGGGCGAGTACGAGCACATCTCCGAAGGCGACACCGTCAAGTGCACGGGCCGCATCCTGGAAGTGCCCGTCGGCCCCGAGCTGATCGGCCGTGTGGTCAACGCGCTGGGCCAGCCGATCGACGGCAAGGGCCCGATCAACGCCAAGCTGACGGACGTCATCGAGAAGGTCGCCCCGGGCGTGATCGCCCGCAAGTCCGTCGACCAGCCGGTGCAGACCGGCCTGAAGTCGATCGACTCGATGGTGCCGATCGGCCGCGGCCAGCGCGAACTGATCATCGGCGACCGCCAGACCGGCAAGACCGCGGTGGCGATCGACACGATCATCAACCAGAAGGGTCAGAACATGACCTGCGTCTACGTCGCCATCGGCCAGAAGGCGTCGTCGATCAAGAACGTCGTGCGCGCCCTGGAGGCCAATGGCGCGATGGCCTACACCATCGTGGTCGCCGCTTCGTCGTCGGAATCGGCCGCGATGCAGTACGTGTCGGCCTACTCCGGCTGCACGATGGGCGAGTACTTCCGCGACCGCGGCCAGGATGCCCTGATCATCTATGACGACCTGTCCAAGCAGGCCGTCGCGTACCGCCAGGTCTCGCTGCTGCTGCGCCGCCCGCCGGGCCGCGAAGCCTTCCCCGGCGACGTGTTCTATCTCCACAGCCGCCTGCTCGAGCGCGCCGCCCGCGTGAACGCCGACTACGTCGAGCAGTTCACGAAGGGTGAGGTCAAGGGCAAGACCGGTTCGCTGACCGCGCTGCCGATCATCGAGACGCAGGCCGGCGACGTGTCGGCGTTCGTCCCGACGAACGTCATCTCGATCACGGACGGCCAGATCTTCCTGGAAACCAACCTGTTCAACGCCGGCATCCGTCCCGCCATCAACGCGGGTATCTCGGTGTCGCGCGTCGGCTCGTCGGCCCAGACCAAGCTGATCAAGGGCCTGTCCGGCGGCATCCGTACCGACCTGGCGCAGTACCGCGAACTCGCGGCCTTCGCCCAGTTCGCGTCGGACCTGGACGAAGCCACCCGCAAGCAGCTCGACCGCGGCGCCCGCGTCACGGAACTGCTGAAGCAGGCGCAGTACTCGCCGCTGCCGATCAGCCTGATGGCCGCGTCGCTGTACGCCGCCAACAAGGGCCACATGGACTCGCTGGAGATCAAGCAGGTGCTGCCGTTCGAGCATGGCCTGCACCAGCACCTGAAGTCCAACCACTCGGCCCTGCTGGCCAAGCTGGAGTCGGACAAGGCCATGGACAAGGCGGCCGAGGAAGAACTCTCCAACGCGATCGTCGCGTTCAAGAAGTCCTTCGCCTGATCCCGCCGACCACGACCCTCTTTCCCAAGGAGAACCGTCATGGCGGTAGGCAAGGAAATACGCGGCAAGATCAAGTCGGTGGAAAACACCCGCAAGATCACGAAGGCGATGGAGATGGTCGCCGCGTCCAAGATGCGCAAGGCGCAGGACCGCATGCGCGCGGCCCGGCCCTACAGCGAACGCATCGCCGGCATCACGGCCAACCTGTCCAAGGCGAACCCGGAGTACAAGTCGCCCTACATGCGCGACACCTCCGGCTCGGGCAAGGCCGGCAACGTCGGCTTCATCGTGGTGACGACGGACAAGGGCCTGTGCGGCGGCCTGAACACCAACGTGCTGCGCGCCGTCACGCAGAAGATGCGTGACGTCCAGGCCGCGGGCGGCAAGGTGAGCGCGGTCGCGATCGGCAACAAGGGCCTCGGCTTCCTGAACCGCTCCGGCGCGCAGGTGGTCAGCCACGTGACGCAGCTGGGCGACTCGCCGTCGCTCGAGAAGCTGATCGGGCCGATCAAGGTCATGCTGGAGATGTTCATCGAGGGCAAGCTGGACGCCGTCCACCTCTGCTACACGAAGTTCATCAACACGATGAAGCAGGAGCCGATGGTCGTGCCGCTGCTGCCGCTGTCGGCCGAAGGCATGGCCGCCAGCCAGAGCGTCCAGCAGGCCTCGCACGCCTGGGACTACATCTACGAGCCGGACGCGTCGGTCGTGATCGACGAGCTGCTCAAGCGCTACATCGAGGCGCTGGTGTATCAGGCGGTCGCCGAGAACATGGCGTCGGAGCAGTCCGCGCGAATGGTGGCGATGAAGGCCGCCACGGACAACGCCGGCAACCTCATCGGCGAGCTCAAGCTGGTCTACAACAAGACGCGTCAGGCGGCGATCACGAAGGAACTGAGTGAGATCGTCGGCGGTGCCGCTGCGGTTTAAACGTTTGCAAGATTCAAGGAACGAAAGATGACGACCTCTACTGCCCAGGGCAAGATCGTTCAAACCATCGGCGCCGTGGTCGACGTGGAATTCCCGCGCGACCAGATGCCGCGCGTCTACGACGCCCTGAAGATGGACGGCACCTCGCTGACGCTGGAAGTCCAGCAGCAGCTGGGCGACGGCGTGGTGCGCACCATCGCGCTGGGTTCCTCGGACGGCCTGCGCCGCGGCGCCATGGTCCGCAACACGGGCGCCCCGATCACCGTGCCGGTCGGCAAGGCGACGCTGGGCCGCATCATGAACGTGCTCGGCGAGCCCATCGACGAGCGCGGCCCGGTCAGCGACGAGCTGACGGCCTCCATCCACCGCAAGCCGCCCGCGTACGACGAGCTGTCGCCGTCGCAGGAGCTGCTCGAGACGGGCATCAAGGTCATCGACCTGATCTGCCCGTTCGCCAAGGGCGGCAAGGTCGGCCTGTTCGGTGGCGCCGGCGTCGGCAAGACCGTCAACATGATGGAGCTGATCAACAACATCGCGAAGGCGCACTCGGGCCTGTCCGTGTTCGCCGGCGTGGGCGAGCGCACCCGCGAGGGCAACGACTTCTACCACGAGATGTCGGACTCCAACGTCGTCGTGCAGGACAACCTGTCCGAGTCGAAGGTCGCGATGGTCTACGGCCAGATGAACGAGCCGCCGGGCAACCGCCTGCGCGTCGCGCTGACCGGCCTGACGATCGCCGAGTCGTTCCGCGACGAAGGCCGCGACGTGCTGTTCTTCGTGGACAACATCTACCGCTACACGCTGGCC
>DASVLN010000952.1:0-6449 GCA_036384855.1 Burkholderiaceae bacterium
GCCCGCGTCCGCCGCGCCGGCCGTCGGCGCGAACGCGAGCGGAGGCGCCCCCGCCGGGTTCGTCATCACGGGTTCCGTGACGGCGGCGCGTTCGAAGATCGACCTCAGCCAGCCCATCGCCCCGCCGCGCCTGCAGGAGCAGGTCGTGCTGTCCGCCGGCGCCGGCGCCGGCGCCGACGCCGGGCCGCCGTCCGAAGGCATCCCCGCCGAGGCACTGCGCCGCGTGCTGAAGGTGCTCTCCGCCCACCTCGGCCCGATCGCCGGCGACGTCCTGAAGCACGTGGCCGGCCGCGCCCGCACCATTCCCGAGCTGCACAAGCTGCTGCTCGAACAGGCCGGCGCGGGCGTCGACAAGAAGCGCATGGCCAAGCAGCTCAAGGCGGTGGCGAAGCTGCCGCTCTGACAGCCCCTCGGGGCAGGGCCCGCGCGTCGCGGCGTCCCGGCCGGCGGCAGCCGCCCGGCGTCAGAGCGCCCCGACGCACCCCGGCGCCCCGCACCGGCAGCGCAGCTTGCCCTCATGGTGCGTCCTGCCGTAGTTGACGGTGATCTCCTCGCCCGGCGCGATCGGCCGCAGGGAGTAGAACTCGATGCGGCCGGCGTTGATCGCCAGCCGCGCGTTGGCCTGGCAGGAGTGGTTCGTGAAGCGCATCGGGTCGGTGGAGCGCGAGGCGTCGATCGCGGTCTTGCCCGAGATCTCCACGATCATGATGCGATGCAGACGCGCCGCGCGCCGGCGGCCCTCGGCGCAGCTGATCGCCTCGCCGCGAATCTCGCCTATCTTGGCGTGCGGCGGCACGAACTCGGCCGCGAAGACGCCGTGGCCGTCGATCAGGCTGGGCCGCACCAGCACGTCGTACTTCTGGTACGGCGGGCGCTCGACGATCGGCTCGGCGTCGCGGGACGACATGCGCGGGCAGGCGTCTTCAGAGCAGCCCGGTGGCCGTGCCCAGGGAGGCGACGGCGGGCAGATCCACGCGCGGCGCCGGCGTCCAGCCGCGCTTGCGGTGCTCGACGACCACGTTGGTGTAGATGCCGCCGCGCACGAACCACTTGGCCGTGATGCGCACGAAGCGCGGGTCGGCGGCCGCGACGATGTCCTCGAGGATGGTGTTGGTGACCGCCTCGTGGAACGAGCCCTCGTTGCGGTAGCTCCACATGTACATCTTCAGGCTCTTCAACTCGATGCACAGCTCGTCGCAGATCATGTCGATCGTGAAGTGCGCGAAGTCGGGCTGGCCGGTCAGCGGGCAGTGGCAGGTGAACTCGGGGATCTGGAACTGGATGACGTAGTCGCGGCCCGACGCGGGGTTGGCGAAGACGTGCAGCTCCTTGCTCGGCGCCGTCGGCGGGTTGGGCGGCATCTCGCGCTCGCCGACCTGGATGCGCCCGGCCTTGGCCTTCGCGGGCTTGGCGGCGGGTGCCTTGGACGCGGACTTCGCGGACGGAGCGGGAACGGGTTTCTTGGCCATGTCGTGCCTCGGGGCGGAGCGCGCGGCCGCGCGCTTGCGCGATCCTGGTTGGGGGTGCGGGGAAGGGCGGGCGCGGGCCGCGTCGCGCGTGCGGGTCGCGGGGCGCGCGTCGCACGGGGCGGGAGTCGCGCCTTGGGGAGGCGGCCAGCGGAGGGCGCGATGGTATCATCCCCCGCCTTTTCCGGCCTCCAAGAGAGGGCTCACCACGCGCCTCGCCGCGGCCGGATTCCCCTCGCGAATCAACGGCTTGGGCGCGGACGACGCAGGCGGTCCCGGCGACCGCACGCACCGCGCCTCCCTCGTCCATGCGGCTCAACTCGATCAAGCTCTCCGGCTTCAAGTCCTTCGCCGACCCGACCAACTTCCAGCTCCCCGGCCAGCGCGTGGGCGTGGTCGGGCCGAACGGCTGCGGCAAGTCCAACATCATGGACGCGGTGCGCTGGGTGCTGGGCGAGAGCAAGGCGAGCGAGCTGCGCGGCGAGTCGATGCAGGACGTGATCTTCAACGGCTCCGGCTCGCGCAAGCCCGCGGGCCGGGCGAGCGTGGAGCTCGTCTTCAACAACGAGGCCGCGCGCGCCGGCGGGCCGTGGAACCAGTTCTCGGAGATCGCCGTCAAGCGCGTGCTCACGCGCGAGGGCGCGTCGAGCTACTACATCAACAACCAGCCGGTGCGCCGGCGCGACGTCCAGGACGTCTTCCTCGGCACTGGCCTCGGGCCGCGCGCCTACGCGATCATCGGCCAGGGCACGATCTCGCGCATCATCGAGTCGCGGCCCGAGGAGCTGCGCCTGTTCCTCGAGGAGGCCGCGGGCGTCTCGAAGTACAAGGAGCGCCGCCGCGAGACCGAGAACCGCCTCAAGGACACGCGCGACAACCTGCTGCGCGTCGAGGACATCCTGCGCGAGCTGAACGCGAACCTGGAGAAGCTGGAGCGCCAGGCCGAGGTCGCGACGAAGTACCGCACGCTGCAGGAGCAGGGCACGCTGAAGCTGCACCAGCTCTGGTTCCTGAAGCACCGCGACGCCGCCGCCGAGGGCGAGCGCGTCAAGCTCGCGGGCCTGGAGGCGACCAACGCGCTCGAGGCGCGGCTCGCGGAGCTGCGTCACGTCGAGGCCCAGCTCGAAGAAGTGCGCCAGCAGCACTACGGCGCATCCGACCGGCTGCACGGGGCGCAGGGCGAGCTCGCGCAGGCGCAGCTGGAGGTCAGCCGGCTGGAGGAGCGCATCCGCTACGTCGTCGAGGGCCGCCAGCGCGCCGAGTCGCGCCTGGCCGACCTGAAGTCGCAGAACGCGCAATGGACGGATCGCCAGGCCCAGGCCGAGGCCGAGCTCGAGCGCAATGCCGAGCAGATCGCCGGTGCCGGCGAACAGGCCGAGCTGCTGGCCGCGCAGGCGGAGGAGGAATCCCTGCGCCTGCCCGACTTCGAGGAGGCGGTGCGCGTCGCGCAGCAGCGCACGACGGGACAGCGCGGCGAGGTCGTGCAGGTGCAGCAGCAGATCCAGGTGCTGGCCGCCGAGAGCCGCAGCATCGAGGAACAGCAGCGTGCGCTGCGCGGCCGGCGCGAGAAGCTGGCGGGCGAGCGCTCGCAGCTCGCCACGCCCGACCTGCAGCGCCTCGAGGAGCTCAAGGCCCGCACGGCCGAGGCCGACGAGCTCAAGGACGAGACCGAGGCCCGGCTGGCCGAGGTCGCCGAGCAGGTGCCCGCGCTCGACGAGCAGCGCCGCGCGCAGCAGGACGTCCTGAACCGCGACCAGGCGCGCCAGGCGGACCTGAGCGCGCGCCTCGAGGCGCTGCGCGCGCTGCAGGACAAGGTGCAGACCGAGGGAAAGCTGAAGCCGTGGCTGGCCAGGCACGGCCTGGACGGGCTTCAGGGCCTGTGGACGCGCGTGCATATCGAGCCGGGCTGGGAGACGGCGCTGGAGTCGGCCCTGCGCGAGCGCCTGAACGCGCTGGCCGTCGGCCGGCTGGAGATGGTGCGTTCGTTCGCGACCGACGCGCCGCCGGCCAAGCTCGCGTTCTACTCGCCGCCGGGTGCGGCCATCGCCAACACGCATCGCACGCTGCCGCGGCTGTCGGACCTGCTGCGCCTGAACGACACCGGCCTCGCCGCGCTGCTCAACGACTGGCTCGAGGGCGTCTACACCGCGGCCTCGATGGACGACGCGCTCGCCGCGCGCGGCCAGCTGACGCACGGCGAGGTCATCATGACCCGCGACGGCCATGCGGTCTCGCAGTTCGCCGTCGCCTTCTATGCGCCGGACTCCGAGCAGGCCGGCATGCTCGCCCGTGCCCAGGAGATCGAGCACCTGGAGCGCGAGTCGCGCGCGCAGGCGCTGATCACCGACGAGGCGCGCGCCGCGCTCGTGCGCCTGGAGGCGCAATACACCGACGCCGCCCAGCGCCTGCAGTCGGTGCGGCGCGAGGCCTCGGACGCGCAGACGCGCGCGCACGAGCTGCGCGTCGAGCTGCTGCGCCTGTCCTCGCAGGCCGAGGCCGCGGCGACGCGGCGCACGCAGCTGGAGGACGAGCTCGCCGAGATCGACGCCCAGATGGAGGGCCTGGCCGAGCGCCGGGCCTCCGGCGAGGCGCGCTTCGAGGAGCTGGACATGCAGCTGGCCGTGACCCAGGAGCGCCAGGCCGAGCTCGAGGAAGGCGTCATCCAGGCCGAGCGCAAGCTCGCCGACGCGCGCGAGCAGCTGCGCGCGCTGGAGCGCCAGGCGCAGGAGGCGCAGTTCCAGACGCGCGCGCTGGCCGCGCGCCAGGGCGAGCTGCAGCGCCAGATCGAGACGGCGCAGCAGCAGGTCGCGCAGAACGTGCAGGCGGGCGAGCAGCTGACGCTGGAGCTCGACGCCTTCAACGACCAGGCGGCGCAGACCGGGCTGCAGGACGCCCTGGAGCTGCGCGCCGCGCGCGAGGCGGCGCTGGGCGTGGTGCGCGCGGAGTACGACGAGCTGTCCGCGCAGCTGCGCCGCGCCGACGAGCAGCGCATGGAGTTCGAGCGCAGCCTGCAGCCGCTGCGCGACGCGATCACCAAGCTGCAGCTCGAGCAGCAGGCGGCCGACCTCGGCGGGGCGCAGTACATGGAGCAGCTCGTGGCGGCCGAGGTCGACCTCGAGGCGCTCGCACGCAACATCGAGGAAGGCGGCGTGAAGCTGCACGGCCTGCAGTCGGAGATCGACCGCATCGGCCGCGAGGTCAACGCGCTCGGCGCGGTGAACCTCGCCGCGCTCGACGAGCTGGTCGCCGCGCGCGAGCGCAAGACCTTCCTCGACGCGCAGAACACCGACCTGAACGAGGCCATCCGCACGCTGGAGGGCGCGATCCAGAAGATCGACCTCGAGACGCGCGACCTGCTGATGAAGACCTTCAACCTGGTCAACGAGCAGTTCGGCCGCATGTTCCCGAGCCTGTTCGGCGGCGGCCAGGCGAAGCTCGTGATGACCGGCGACGAGATCCTCGACGCCGGCGTGCAGGTGATGGCGCAGCCCCCGGGCAAGAAGAACTCGACGATCCACCTGCTGTCCGGCGGCGAGAAGGCGCTCACCGCGATCGCGCTGGTGTTCGCGATCTTCATGCTCAACCCGGCGCCGTTCTGCCTGCTCGACGAGGTCGACGCGCCGCTGGACGACGCCAACACCGAGCGCTACGCCAAGCTGGTGGCCGAGATGTCGCACAAGGGCACGCAGTTCCTGTTCATCTCGCACAACAAGATCGCCATGGAGATGGCCGAGCAGCTGATCGGCGTCACGATGCAGGAGCAGGGCGTGTCGCGGATCGTGGCCGTGGACATGGAGGCCGCCCTGTCGATGGCCGAAGCCGCGTGACCATGACGATCAACCTGACGGTCGCGCTCGCTTTCGTCGCGCTGCTCGTGCTGGGCGGCATCGTCGTCCAGGCGACGTGGAAGACGCGCCGCATCGCCGCCCGCCGCGGCCCGGCCGTGCCGACGCCCGGCGAGGGGCCGCGCGAGCCGGTGCTCGGAGAGATCGTCGTCGACGACCCGCTGGAGCTGCCGACGCCCGCGCCGGCCCGTCCCGACAGCCGCGCCGCGCCGCTGCGCCGCGGCGTCAAGCTCGATGCGCTGATCGACGCCATCGCGACGCTGGCCGTCGACGCGCCGGTCACGGGCGAGGCCGCGCTGTCGCACATGCCCGCGACCGCGCGCGCCGGCACCAAGCCGTTCTTCATCGAGGGCCTGAACGCCGAGACCGGCGAATGGGAGGCCGTCGTCGCGCACGCGCGCTACGGCGAGTTCCAGGCCGGCGTGCAGATGGCCAACCGCAACGGCGCCCTGAACGAGATCGAGTTCTCGGAGTTCGTGCAGAAGCTCGAGGCGTTCGCGCAGGGCATCGGCGCCGCCACCGACCTGCCCGACATGCTCGAGACCGTGGCCCGCGCGCGCGAGCTCGACGCGTTCGCGAGCCAGCACGACGCGCAGCTGGTCGCGCTGCTGCGCGCCAATTCGGTGGCGTGGTCGGTCGGCTACCTGCAGCAGGTCGCGCAGCGCCACGGCTTCGTGCCCGGCGCGGTGCCCGGGCGGCTCGTGCTGCCGGCCGCCGACGAGGGCGCGCCGCCGGTGCTGGTGCTGGCTTTCGACGCCCAGGCCGCGCTGGCGGACGATCCCGGCCACGCCGCGGTGCGCGAGGTCTCGCTCGGGCTGGACGTCGCGCAGACCGACGAGTCGGACGAGCCCTTCGCCGCCTGGCACGGCCTGGCGCGCAAGCTCGCCGAGGATCTCGATGCCGCCATCGTCGACGACCAGGGCCAGCCGATCACGCTGCACGCGTTCTCGGCCATCCATGCGGAGCTCGCGCGCCTGTACGAGGCGCTGGCCGCGCGCGACCTTGCCGCCGGCTCGGCCGGCGCGCGGCGGCTCTTCAGCTAGTCGGGCCCTTGTCTCAACGACCTGGGCACGCGCCGTGCCGCCGCGGGCGCACAATCGCGCCGCGTGCCGGCCGCGACGCCACGAGCGCCGCGGCA
>DASVLN010000953.1:0-5497 GCA_036384855.1 Burkholderiaceae bacterium
TCGCGGGCCCGCGCGTCGCCCGCATCGGCTACCTGGGCCCGAGCCAGGGCGGCTGGGTCGCGCCGCTGGCGGCCAAGGCCGAGCCGGTGGACTTCGTGATGGTCGCCTTCGGGCTGGCAGTCTCCGCCCTGGACGAGGACCGCGAGGCCATCGCGATCAACATCGACGCCGCGCACGGCGGGCCGCAGGCGATGGCCGGTGCGATGGAGGTCGCGGACGCCTGCGCCGCGCTCGTCCTGCATCCGACGCTGGAGGTCTTCGACCGCTTCGATCGCGTGCGACACCACTTCGCGCGGGAGCCCTGGCTCAAGAAGGTGCGCGGAGACTTCTGCGGCGCGCTGCTGGGCCTGGAGCGCGAGACGCTGCCGCAGCTCACGCAGCAGTTGAGCGACGACACGCCCTGGCTCTACGACCCGATGGCCACCATCGCCGCGGTGCGCGCGCCGCAGCTGTGGATGCTCGCCGAGGACGACCTCGACGCCCCGAGCGCCGAGACCGCCCATCGCCTCGCGGCCCTGCGGCTGTCCGGCCGCCCGATCGCCACCGCCGTCTTCCCGCACACCGAGCACGGCATCTACGAATACGAGGCAGCCGCCGACGGCAGCCGCGCGTCCACGCGCCAGCCCGACGGCTACCTGCGCCTGATGGTGGACTTCGCGCGCGGGGTGCCGTTGAAGCCGCCGTACGGCACCGCGGCGCTGGCGCTGCCGCAGGAGTGAGTGGGCGGCGCCGCGCCGTCAGCGGCCCGCGTGCGCCAGCAGGCTGCGCGTCATCGCCGTCGCGCTCTCCGGGCCGTAGCCCCCGCCGCCGGTGAACACCGCCGGCACGCCCAGCGCGGCCAGGCGATCGAGCACGAGCCGGTCGCGCGCGACGCAATCGTCGACCGTCAGGCGCAGGCCGCCCAGCGGGTCGGAGGCGAGGACGTCGGTGCCGGCGACGACGAAGGCGAGGCGGGCGCCCCGAGGGAGCTCGCTCAGGCCGCCGTCAAGTCTGGACAGATATTGCGAACCGTTCGTACCCATGCGCAAGGGGACATTGATGTCGATGCGCTCCTTGGTGTACGGAGATCGGGGATAAATGTCGTCGTCGTAGATATCGAGTATTCGGATGCGGCGATCGTCCATGAATACACGGGCATTGCCATTTCCATGATGCGCATCGATGTCGAGGATGAGCACCTCGTCCAGATCGTGCAAATCACCCGACTCGCGAAGCGCCTGTATCGAGATGCCGATGTCGTTGTAGATGCAGAAGCCTTCGGCCTCGGTACGGCTGGCATGATGGTAACCACCCGCCAGGTTCCAGCAATTCGCGCCTTGCATGGCGGCCTTGGCCGCTGCAAGCGTTCCCGCGGCACCCCAACGCATCGGCTCGAGAATCTTCCGGTCGATGAACGACAAAGGCACCAGCGGGAGATACGGAACCTCGAGCGCCTGCAGGACATAGCGCTTGCGCAGCAACAGCTTCTGCAGCAGCGGGCTCGCGAACCGCTCGATCGCAGCTTGGTCGAGCGGCGCGGGCACTTCGACCAGACTCAACCCGGCGACACCTGCAATCTCCTTTGCCACACGGCCGAACTTGCGGCCGTCGAACGGGTGCAGCCTGTTCAGGACACCCAGGTCGATGTTGTAGCGGGGGTTGTAGAAGACCTTCACTTGCTGGCCAGCTCCTGCCCGAATTTCAGTACCTGATCGGGCGTCCAGATACCCGCGCCGAGGGTGCGTCCCAATGTACCGTAGTGCCCCGCGTGCGGACGAAAGGAGGCTTTTGCCCCGGCGCCAGCCTCGAGCGCAGCGGCGACTATATGGGAGCAATTGTTTCGCGCCAGCTGATACCGAGGAGTGTTGGCGCGGAGATCTGCCACATACTCCAGCACCGCATCCTCGTCGAGCGCGTTCAGTTCGACGGTGACAGGCTTGCGGTGGCCTTCATTCCGGATATCTTCGTGAAGACTCTGAACCAAGGTGCCGGGGTGACTGCGCTTGATCTTCAGATCTTTCTTTCCCGCCCCGTCCTGCGGCCAGAAGCTGATGTAATCCTCGCCGACCGAAAACGACGCGTGCCCGACATGCTCCCCGTCGGGAAGCCAGATATGTACCTGCATTCCATCCCAGCTGAATTGTTCGAATCGCTGACCTGTCGCTCAACCGCGTGGCGGCAATTCGATGAGGTCAGGCCGCGTGTTGTAGCAGAACGCGCGACGACGAGCTTCCCGCATCCGAGGGATGGAAAAAGGCCGGCGCCTTGCGGTAACCGGCCCTGTTTACGCGATGGACGCCCGCATGGGCTTCAGAACGGAATGTCGTCATCCATGTCGTCGAACCCCGTCGACGACTTGGGCGCCGGGCGCGGCGCGGGAGCCGGTGCGGGGCGGGCGGCGGGGCGCGCCGGCGGGGGGCTGTAGCCGCCGCCTTCGTCGCCCATGCCGCCGCCGCCCATGCCGCCGCCCTCGCGGCCGCCGAGCATCTGCATCTGCTCGGCGACGATGTCGACGGTGTTGCGCTCGATGCCGTCCTTGTCGGTGTACTTGCCGTACTTCAGGCGGCCCTCGATGTAGACCGGCTTGCCCTTCTTCAGGTACTCGCCGGCGATCTCGGCCAGGCGGTCGTAGAAGGTGACGCGGTGCCACTGCGTGTCTTCGATGCTCTCACCGCTGGTCTTGTCCTTGCGGCGGCTGGACGTC
This sequence comes from Burkholderiaceae bacterium, assembly GCA_036384855.1. Lineage (GTDB taxonomy): Bacteria > Pseudomonadota > Gammaproteobacteria > Burkholderiales > Burkholderiaceae_C > Scleromatobacter. Next base: position 2,684 of record DASVLN010000953.1, read on the forward strand.
GCGACCGAGACGTTGCAGATCGCGGTGCCGCTGGGGGTGTAGCGGACTTCCGGGTCGCGCCCGCAGTTGCCGATGAGGATGACTTTGTTGACTGACGCCATGGCGTGCTCCAGGAAAGGTGGGGACGGCTCCCCGTGGCCGGCCGCCGTGCAAGGCGGCTTGGGATGGTGTGGCGTCCCGCGGCCGCGCTCGCGTCCGGGGGACAGGAGCGATTATGCCGGCGCCCCGCCGGCGGCCGGCGCGCGGATTCCCGCGAAAACGCGGCGTTTCGCGCGGGATGCGGCGGCCGCGTCGGTCACGGTTCGCGGTGCCAGTAGTCGAGGTCGTCCTCGACCAGCCCGACGCGGCGGAACGCCTCCGGCCCGGCCGTCATCACCTGGTACTTGCCGGAGTCGGGATACTCGCAGAGCTCGGGCGAATCCTTGGTGCTGACCGACAGGTACTTCAGCGGCGCGTCCGAGGTGTTGACGATCTGGTGCGGGTACTCGCGCCCCGGCGGGATGAAGATCACGTCGCCCGCCTTGATGTCCAGCATCTCGCCGGCCACGCGCAGCGTGCCGCGTCCCTCGAGCACGATGAACATCTCCTCCTGCGCATGGTGCAGGTGGTACGGGCAACCGCGCTTGCCCGGCGCGAGGACGTCGATGGACGCGCCCAGCTTGCGCGCCGCGGTGCCCGGCGCCAGGCGCGCGCCGCGGCTGTCGTACAGGGGCTCGCGCACCTCGTGGCGAAGCTCGGCCTCGTCGAAGTTGCGGATGAGCTTGCGGCGCAGGTCGTCGGCGGCAGGGGTCATGCGGGTCTCCGGTCGGTTCGGTTTCGGGAAGGGCGACGGCCATTCTGCGACAGCGACGCTTGCCCTCGATGGCCGTGCGGCCCGTTCCGCGAACGCGCCGTCGACGCGGCGGCCCGCGGTCGAGCCGGCGCGGCCCCGGGCCGCACAAATCGCCCGAAACCGAGGGATTTGACGCCGGGGCGGCCCGTCGTGCCCTGTACCATGGAGCCTTGTTTCACCCGGGGCCGGCCGACGGCGGCGCCCCGCGCCGCGACGGCCCTTCCTCCCGTGTCCGAATTCGACTACGACTACGACTTCGACTCCCTGCCCACGACGCGCCCGGCGCCCGTGGCGCGCGAGCCGGGGCCCATGCCCGACCTGCACGGGATCCTGCAGCAGGTCTTCGGCTATTCGGCCTTCCGCGGCGAGCAGCGGCAGATCATCGAGACGGTCACCGGCGGCGGCGACGCGCTGGTGCTGATGCCCACCGGTGGCGGCAAGAGCCTGTGCTACCAGGTGCCGGCGATCGCCCGCCATCGCATGGGCCACGGCGTCACGCTGGTCGTGAGCCCGCTGATCGCGCTGATGCACGACCAGGTGGGCGCGCTGGAGGAGCTGGGCGTGCATGCCGCCTACCTCAACTCCTCGCTGTCGATGGAGGACGCGCAGCGCGTCGAGCGCGAGATGATGAGCGGCCGCCTGGTGCTGCTGTACGCCGCGCCCGAGCGCGTCAACAACCCGCGCTTCATGGCGATGCTGTCGTCGCTGAACGAGCGCGGCCTGCTGAGCCTGTTCGCGATCGACGAGGCGCACTGCGTCAGCCAGTGGGGCCACGACTTCCGCGAGGACTACCTGCAGCTCGCGCAGCTGCACGAGAACTTTCCCGACGTCCCGCGCGTGGCGCTCACCGCCACCGCCGACGACCACACCCGCGCCGACATGCGCGAGCGGCTCGCGCTGCAGGATGCGCGCGAGTTCATCTCGAGCTTCGACCGCCCGAACATCCGCTACACCATCGTCGAGAAGGACGAGGCGCGCAAGCAGCTGCTGCGCTTCCTGTCCGACGAGCATGAGGGCGACGCCGGCATCGTCTACTGCCAGAGCCGCAAGAAGGTCGAGGAGACGGCTGCCTGGCTGACCGCCGAGGGCATCCCGGCACTGCCCTACCACGCCGGCCTCGACGCCGACGTGCGCCGCCGCCACCAGGATCGCTTCCTGCGCGAGGAAGGGCTGGTCATGTGCGCGACGATCGCCTTCGGCATGGGCATCGACAAGCCCGACGTGCGCTTCGTCGCCCACCTGGACCTGCCCAAGAACATCGAGGGCTACTACCAGGAGACCGGACGCGCGGGCCGCGACGGCGAGCCCGCGGACGCCTGGATGACCTACGGCCTGGCCGACGTCGTCAACCAGCGCCGCATGATCGACGAGAGCCCGGCCGGCGAGGACTTCAAGAAGAAGCAGCGCGAGAAGCTCGACGCGCTGCTCACGCTGGCCGAGGCGCACGACTGCCGGCGCGCGCGGCTGCTCGCCTACTTCGGCGAGCACTACAGAGGCCCCGACGCGCAACCGGGTTCCCCGGGCCGCGGCGAGCCCCCTCGGGAGGCGGCGACCGAAGCGAGCGCGGGGGTCCATTGCGGCAACTGCGACAACTGCCTCAACCCGCCCGCGACCTGGGACGCGACCGAGGCCGCGCGCATGGTGCTGTCCACCGTCTACCGCTTCCGCCAGCACTCGGGCCTGAGCTTCGGGGCCGGCCACCTCATCGACGTGCTGCGCGGCAAGGTCACCGACAAGACGACGCAGCACGGCCACGACGGGCTGTCGACCTTCGGCATCGGCGCCCGGCTCTCGGAGCCGCAGTGGCGCGGCGTCGTGCGGCAGCTGATCGCGCTCGGCCACCTGCGCTCGGAGGGCGAGTACAACACGCTCGTGCTTGCCGAGAGCGCGCGCGCCGTGCTCAAGGGCGAGGTCGCGATCACGATGCGCGAGCCGCGCGAGGCGTCGTCCCGGGCCGGCGGCGGCCGGACGCGGCGGGCGTC
>DASVLN010000954.1:0-1830 GCA_036384855.1 Burkholderiaceae bacterium
CCCGCGCTGCCCGACGAGGGCACGACGCTCGTCCTCAACGGCGACGTCCCGCTGATCCGCCCCGGGACGCTGCGCGCGCTGGTCGACGCCTGCGGCGGCCGCCACCTGGCGCTGCTGACGGTGACGCTGGCCGACCCGTTCGGCTACGGCCGCATCGTGCGCGCGCCCGAGGCCGGCGACGGCGACGCCATCGGGGCGGTGCAGGCGATCGTCGAGGAGAAGGACGCGACGCCGCTGCAGCGCCAGATCGGCGAGATCTACACCGGCATCATGGCCGCGCCGAGCGGGCTGCTGAAATCCTGGCTCGCGCGCCTGACCAACGACAACGCGCAGCGCGAGTACTACCTGACCGACGTCGTCGCCCTCGCGGTGGCCGACGGCGTCGAGGTGGCGACGGCCGCCGCCGCCGACGAGACCGAGGTGCTGGGCGTCAACAGCCCGGCGCAGCTTGCCGACCTCGAGCGCCGCCTGCAGCGCCGGCGCGCCGACGCGCTGCTGGAGGCCGGCGTGCGCCTGGCCGACCCGGCGCGCTTCGACCTGCGCGGCACGCTCGCCTGCGGCCGCGACGTGGAGATCGACGTCGGCTGCGTCTTCGAGGGCGACGTCCGCCTGGGCGACGACGTGCGCGTCGGCCCGCACTGCGTGATCCGCGACGCCGACATCGCCGCCGGCGCCGTCATCCACGCGTTCACGCACATCGAGGGCGCGCGCGTCGGCGCGGGGGCGCTGATCGGGCCGTACGCGCGCCTGCGCCCGGGCGCCGCGCTGGCCGAGGACGTGCACATCGGCAACTTCGTCGAGGTCAAGAACTCAACGCTCGCCCGCGGCGCGAAGGCCAACCACCTCGCCTACCTCGGCGACGCGAGCGTGGGCGAACGGGTGAACTTCGGCGCGGGCGCGATCACCGCCAACTACGACGGCGCCAACAAGCACCGCACGACGATCGGCGCGGACGTGCACGTCGGCTCCAACTGCGTGCTGATCGCCCCGGTGACGCTGGGCGACGGCGGCACCATCGGCGGCGGCTCGACGATCAGCAAGGACACCGCCGCCGGCGCGCTGACCGTGGCGCGGGCGAAGCAGGTCTCGATCGCGGGCTGGTCGCGGCCGAAGAAGGCGCCGAAGTAGTCGGTCGGGCGCCGGCGTCAGCCGGCCGCGGCCGCGCCCTCGTCCGCGACGCGCCGGGCGAGGCACAGGTCCTCCCACGCCTTCGCCTTGTCGGGCAGGTTGCGCAGCAGGTAGGCCGGGTGGTAGGTCACGATGACGGGGACGCCCTCGTAGCGGTGCACGCGACCGCGCAGCCGGCCGATGGCCTCGTCGGAGCGCAGCAGCTGCTTCACGGCGAAGCGGCCCATCGCGAGGATGAGCTTCGGCTGCACGAGCGCGAGCTGGCGCTTGAGGAAGGGCTCGCAGCGCGCCATCTCGTCCGGCTCGGGATTGCGGTTGCGCGGCGGGCGGCACTTGAGCGTGTTGGCGATGAAGACGCGCCGCGACGGGTCGCCGACGTCGTCGTCCGCCCGCTCGCCGTCGACGAAGCGCGACTGGCCGACCGCGCGCAGCATCTGGTCGAGCAGCTGGCCCGCGGGGCCGACGAAGGGCTCGCCCTGGAGGTCCTCCTGCTCGCCCGGCGCCTCGCCGACGATCATCCAGTCGGCCTTCGCATGGCCGACGCCGAAGACGGTCTGCCGGCGGCTCTCGCACAGCCCGCAGGCCCGGCACTCGGCGACCGCGGCCTTCAGCGCAGGCCAGTCCAGCGTCGCGATCGTGGCCGCGCGCTCGATCATCGCCGGATCCGACAGCGTCGCCTGCAGCGCCGCCGCGGCCGCCGCC
>DASVLN010000955.1:0-5969 GCA_036384855.1 Burkholderiaceae bacterium
CCGCGCTGCCGGCCCTGTTCGCGCGCGGCCTGGCCCGCGAGCTGCGCGGCAACGCGCGGGCGCAGGTGGTCGCGAGCATCGGCCTCGCGCCGCTCACCTTGGTGGCCTTCCAGCAGGTGTCGCTGGTGGGTCTGCTCGCCAACCTGGTGGCCGAGCCGTGGATCACGCTCGCCGTCACGCCCCTGACGCTGCTGGGCATCGTCGTCCCGGGCGCCTGGACGCTCGCGGCGCTCGCGCTGCGGCCGCTGCTCGCCTGGCTCGGTTGGCTCGCGCGGTGGCCCTGGGCGAGCGTGCATGTCGCCACGGCACCGGGATGGGCGCTCGTCGCCGGGCTCGTCGGCGGCACGCTGTTGATGACGCCGCTTCCATGGCGCCTGCGTGCGCTGGGTCTCGCGCTGCTGCCGCCGTTGGTGGCGCCGTTCGTCGCCCGGCCGCCCGCAGGGCGCTTCGAGCTGGTCGCGGCCGATGTGGGCCAGGGCTCGGCGGTGCTGGTGCGGACACGGACGCACCTCCTGCTGTTCGACACCGGCCCGCGCTTCGGAGAGGACAACGACGCCGGCCGCCGGATGCTGCTGCCGCTGCTGCAGTCGCGCGGCGAGTCGCGCATCGACCTCCTGGTGCTGAGCCATGCCGACGCCGATCACGTCGGCGGCGCCCAGGCCATCATCGACCGCTTCCCCGTCGCAGCGATGCGCAGCTCGCTGGAGGCCGGCCACCCGCTGCGCGCGAACCCGATCCCGCACCGGCCTTGCGAAGCCGGCGACGCGTGGGACTGGGATGGCGTGCGCTTCCGCTTCCTGCATCCGCCGCTCGCGGCGCTGCACCCCGGTGCGAAGACGAATGCCATCAGCTGCGTGCTGCGGGTCGTGGATGCGCTCGGGCGCAGCGCGCTGCTGACCGGCGACGTCGAGGCGCCGCAGGAAGCCTGGCTCGTCGCGCGCTCCGCCGCCGCGCCACAGGGCCGGCTCGAGGATGCGGCTCTGCGCAGCGACATCCTCGTCGTCCCCCACCACGGAAGCCATACGTCCTCGACCGCGGCCTTCCTCGACGCCGTGCGACCCCGGGTGGCGGTGATCCAGGTCGGCTACCGCAGTCGATACGGGCATCCGGCGCCGGCGGTCGTGGCGCGCTACGGGGCGCGCGGCATCGCCGTGGTGCGCACCGACCACTGCGGTGCATGGACCTGGCGCGACGGCGAAGGTGTTTGCACGCGCACGGTGCGTCGTCGATACTGGGGCTGGCAGGGAACGTCGGGATCCGAGCCGGCGGCGCCCGGGACGGCGGGTGGCACAGCCTCCCCGACCGGGGCGCGAGCTGGATCGGATGTTGCTATCCAACTCGGCGACACGTCGCGCGGCGCGCGTGTCGCCAGCCTGAGAGAGGGCCAGTCGCTCGCCATGAATTCGTCCTTCGATGAGATGTACGCCGCCGACGGCGCGGTGCGTGCGCATTACCAGGGCTATGCCCGCTGGCTGGAGCAGCAGCCCGCCGACCTGATGCGCGACCGGCGCAACGAGGCCGAGGTGATCTTCCGGCGCGTGGGCATCACCTTCGCGGTCTACGGCGACAAGGACGCGGGCGAAGGCACCGAGCGCCTCATCCCGTTCGACCAGATCCCGCGCGTGATCCCGTCCTCCGAGTGGCGTGAGATGGACAAGGGCCTGCGCCAGCGCGTGACGGCGCTCAACCGCTTCGTCCACGACGTCTACCACGGGCAGGAGATCCTCCGGGCCGGCCTGGTCCCCGCGAGCCAGGTGCTCGCCAACGCGCAGTACCGCAAGGAGATGGCGGGCGTGGACGTGGCCGGCGACGTCTACTCGCACATCGCCGGCATCGACATCGTCCGCGCCGGCAACGCCGACGGCTCCGGCAGCTACTACGTGCTGGAGGACAACCTGCGGGTGCCCAGCGGCGTGTCCTACATGCTCGAGAACCGCAAGATGATGATGCGGCTGTTCCCGGAGCTCTTCTCGCTGCACTCGATCGCGCCGGTCGCGCACTACCCCGACCTCCTGCTCGAGACGCTGCGCAGCGTCGCCCCCGGGGGCGCCAACGATCCGACGGTCGTCGTGCTCACGCCGGGCATGTACAACTCGGCCTACTTCGAACACGCGTTCCTCGCGCAGCAGATGGGCATCGAGCTGGTCGAGGGCCAGGACCTGTTCGTCAAGGACGACTACGTCTTCATGCGAACGACGCAGGGCCCCAAGCGCGTCGACGTGATCTACCGCCGCATCGACGACGACTTCCTCGACCCCGAGGCATTCCGCCGGGATTCCGCGCTCGGCTGCGCGGGCCTGCTGCGGGCCTACCGCGCCGGCAACGTGACGCTGTCCAACGCGATCGGCACCGGCGTGGCGGACGACAAGTCGATCTACCCCTACGTGCCGAAGATGATCGAGTTCTACCTCGGAGAGAAGCCGATCCTGAACAACGTCCCGACCTACCAGTGCCGGGAGGCGGACGACCTTGCCTACGTCCTCGACCACCTGGGCGAGCTGGTCGTCAAGGAGGTGCACGGGGCGGGGGGCTACGGGATGCTGGTCGGCCCGGCGGCGACCAAGGCGGAGATCGAGGCCTTCCGCGCCCAGCTCAAGGCGCGGCCGGACAACTACATCGCCCAGCCGACGCTGAGCCTGTCGACCTGCCCGACCTACGTCGAGTCGGGGATCGCGCCGCGCCACATCGACCTGCGGCCGTTCGTGCTTTCGGGCAAGGCGGTGCAGGTCGTGCCGGGCGGCCTGACCCGGGTGGCGCTCAAGGAGGGCTCGCTGGTGGTGAACAGCAGCCAGGGCGGCGGCACGAAGGACACCTGGGTGCTGGAGTCTTCCTCGCCGAGCGGGAACGGGCGCGGGCCGGGCGCGGGTGGCGGCGCAGGCGAGTCGCCGTCCGGGTCGCAGGAGGGACAGCGGCAAGGCGGCGCGCAGGGCGCGCAGGCGCGATCCGGCTCGCCCTCTCAGTCGCAGTCCCAGTCGTCGTCGCAAACACCCTCGGCCTGAGGAGCCCGCCAAGATGCTTTCCCGCACCGCCGACCACCTGTTCTGGATGGCCCGCTACATGGAGCGCGCCGAGAACACCGCGCGCATGCTCGACGTCAATTACCAGAGCTCGCTGCTGCCGCAGTCCGAAGCCGTCGCGGAGCTGGGCTGGCGCGGGCTGCTGTCGATCAGCGAGCTCACCGGCGACTTTGGCCAGCGCTATGGCGAGGTCACGCCGTCGGGGGTGATGGAGTTCATGGTCAGCGACGGCCAGAACCTGTCGTCCATCCTCAGCTGCCTGCGAGCGGCTCGCGAGAACGCCCGCGCGGTGCGGGGCACGCTCACGACGGAAGTCTGGGAGACGACCAACCAGACCTGGCTCGAGTTCAACAAGATGCTCGCCACGGGAGCGCTGCGGCGCGATCCGGCGAGCGTGTTCGAATGGGTCAAGTTCCGCTCCCACCTGTCGCGCGGCGTCGCGGTGGGCACGATGCTGCAGGACGAGGCCTTCCACTTCGTGCGGATCGGCTCCTTCCTTGAACGCGCCGACAACACCGCGCGGCTGCTGGACGTGAAGTTCCACGCCGTCGAGAGCGACTTCTACGGCCGTGCCGACGAGCGCGACAACGAGTACGAGTTCTACCACTGGTCGGCGATCCTGCGCTCGGTCTCCGGCTTCGAGGTCTATCGCAAGGTCTACCGCAACGTCATCCAGCCGGAGAAGGTCGCCGAGCTGCTGATCCTGCGCCAGGACATGCCGCGCTCGCTCGCGCATTGCGTCGGCCGGCTGCAGAGCAACCTTCACCATGTCGCCAACATCCAGTCGGCCGAGACGCTGCGCCGTGCCGGCCGCCTGGAGGCCGACCTGCGCTTCGGTCGCATCGACGAGATCCTGTCCACCGGTTTGCACGCCTACCTCACCCAGTTCCTCGCCAACGTGAACGACCTGGGCATGGGCATCAGCCGCGACTTCCTCGTGCCGCAATGAGCCGTCCCGTCCGCCTCCGCGCCGGCCGCGTCCGAGGGCCGCGTGCGCGAGCTCGCGGCCGTGCGCCGACCTGCCGTCCTCGGCACCGACACTGACACCGCGGATGTGGCGCCCGCCGGCGCGCGCATCGCCCAGAGAGAAATGCCGCCGGTGCTCGAGCGACGCGAAGGCGCGTCGCGCCTCCGGCCCGTCACCGCCGCTCAGCCGCGCCGCCCGAGGAGGGGGCGCGGGCCCGTCATCGCAGGAGTCGTCCTTGGCCATCCATGTCGCGCTGAACCATGTCACGTCGTACAAGTACGACCGCCTCGTCGCCCTCGGCCCGCAGGTGGTGCGGCTGCGGCCGGCCCCGCATTGCCGCACGCCCATCCTGTCGTACTCGTTGAAGATCGAGCCGTCCGGGCACTTCGTCAACTGGCAGCAGGATCCGTTCGCGAACTACCTCGCGCGCCTCGTCGTGCCGGAGAAGGTGCGCGAATTCAAGGTCACCGTGGATCTCGTCGCCGAGATGGCGGTCTACAACCCGTTCGACTTCTTTCTCGAGGAGAGCGCCGGCAAGTTCCCGTTCGCCTACGACGAGGCGCTCGCCGCCGAGCTCGCGCCTTACCTGGTCGCGGACGAGGCGGGTCCGCTCCTCGCGGCATACCTGCGCACGATCCCGCGCGAGCCGCGCGCCACCGTCGACTTCCTCGTCGACCTCAACCAGCGTTTGCAGTCCGACGTCCGCTACCTGATCCGCATGGAGCCCGGCGTGCAGACGCCGGAGGAGACGCTGGCCAAGGGCTGCGGCTCCTGCCGCGACTCGGGCTGGCTGATGGTGCAGCTGCTGCGCCACCTCGGGCTGGCGGCGCGCTTCGTCTCGGGCTACCTGATCCAGCTCGCGCCCGACCAGGAAGCGCTCGACGGGCCGAGCGGCACGGACATCGACTTCACCGACCTGCACGCATGGTGCGAGGTCTACCTGCCCGGCGCGGGCTGGATCGGCTTCGACCCCACCTCCGGCCTGCTCGCCGGCGAGGGCCACATCCCGCTCGCGTGCACACCGCAACCTTCGAGTGCGGCGCCGATCTCGGGCGGCGTCGACGAGAGCGAGGTGGACTTCAGCCATCACATGGCGGTCTCGCGGATCTGGGAGTCGCCGCGCGTCACGTTGCCCTACACCGAGGAGCAGTGGCGGGCGGTGCTCGCGCTGGGAGACGCCGTGGACGCGCGCCTCGTCGCCGGCGACGTGCGGCTGACGATGGGCGGCGAGCCGACCTTCGTGAGCGTCGACGACCGTGACGGCGCCGAGTGGAACACCGACGCGCTGGGGCCGACCAAGCGCATGCGGGCGCAGGAGCTGGTGCTGCGCCTGCGCGACCACTATGGCCGCGGAGGCTTCCTGCACTTCGGCCAGGGCAAGTGGTACCCCGGCGAGCAATTGCCGCGCTGGGCGCTCTCGATCTGCTGGCGCGCCGACGGCGTGCCGTGCTGGAACGACCCGCGCCTGTTCGCCGACGAGCGCGAGCCGCAGCACTACACCGCCGACGACGCGCGGCGCTTCGCCACGACGCTCGCGCGCCGACTGGGAATCGCGGACACGACCGTGCAGCCCGGCTTCGAAGACACCTTCTATTACCTCTGGCGCGAGCGCCGGCTGCCCGTCAACGTCGATCCCTTCGACGCTCGCCTGGCCGACGAGCTCGAGCGCAATCGCCTGCGCCGGGTGTTCGCCCAGGGCCTGGACGCACCGGTCGGCTACGTGCTGCCGCTGCGGCGCGAGCACGGGCCGGGGCTGGCAGGCGGCCACTGGGTCACGGGGCCGTGGCACGTGCGCGACGAGCGCCTCTACCTGATCCCGGGCGATTCGCCGATGGGCTACCGGCTGCCCCTGGACTCGCTGCCGTGGGTGCGCGACACCGAGTTCCCCTGGCTCGCCGAGCGCGATCCGTTCGACCCGCGCGGCCCGCTGCCGGGCACGTTCGGCGATGGCACTGCTCCGGGGCGGCCCGGATCCGGCGCGGGCT
>DASVLN010000956.1:0-3382 GCA_036384855.1 Burkholderiaceae bacterium
GGGCGGCGCTCAGGCGGTCGGCTGGTGGCCTCGCCGTGCCGCAGCCCTGGACGCGGACGCCGTCCCGCGCATCGCTCCCGGGGCGCCGCGGCGCGACCTCGCGCCCTGGCGGCGATAGAACCAGCGCTTGGCGAGCTCCGCGCAACCGAGGTACACGAGCGTCAGCAGCGCGATCACGGCCAGCAGCGTCGCGGGCGGCGCGACGAATCCGAGCAGGCCCGCGGCCGGCGAGAACGGCAGCGCCACGGCCAGCAGCACCACCGCGACGGCCGCCGCCACCAGCCACGAAGCGGGGCGGCTTCGCCATGGCGCGCCGCGCGTTCGGATGACGAAGATCACGAGCACCTGCGTGGCGATCGACTCGATGAACCATCCCGTGCGGAACAGCTCGGCCCGCGCGTGGAAGGCCGAGACCAGCAGCCAGAAGGTGGCGAAGTCGAACAGCGAGCTGACCGGCCCGAGCGTCAGCATGAAGCGGCGGATGAAGCCCGGATCCCAGTCGTGGGGCCGCTGCACGTAGTCCGGGTCGACGTCGTCGAGCGGTATCGGCACCTCGGAGACGTCGTAGAGCAGGTTGTTCAGCAGGATCTGCACCGGCAGCATCGGCAGGAAGGGCAGGATCAGCGAGGCGCCCGCCATGCTGAACATGTTCCCGAAGTTCGAGCTCGTCCCCATCATGATGTACTTCATCACGTTGGCGAACGTGCGCCGGCCCTCGACCACGCCCTCGTGCAGGACGCCGAGGTCGTGTTCCAGCAGGATCATGTCGGCCGCGTCGCGCGCGACGTCGACGGCCGAATCCACGGAGATGCCGACGTCGGCTTCATGCAGGGACGGCGCGTCGTTCACGCCGTCGCCGAGGAAGCCCACGACGTGGCCGCGCCGGCGCAGCGCACGCAGGATGCGGCTCTTCTGCGGCGGCGAGACGCGGCAGAACGCATCGGCGCGCTGGGCCTGCACCGCGAGCGAGCCGTCGTCGAGCTGGTCGATCTGCGCGCCCGTCAGCAGGTGCTTCACCGGCAGCCCGACCTGCGCGCAGACGTGGCGCGTGACCCACTCGTTGTCGCCGGTGAGCACCTTGACCCGCACGTGGCTGCGCCGCAGCCGCTCCAGGGCCGCGGCAGCGCTTGCCTTCGGCGGATCCAGGAAGACGGCGAAGCCGCACAGCACGAGCTGCGACTCGTCGTCGACGACCGCGTGGGCGTGGTCGCGCGGCACCGCGCGCCAGGCGACGGCGAGCACGCGCAAGCCGTCGCGGCTCAGCGCCTCGAAGCGCTCGAGGCAGCGCGCGCGGGCGCCGTCGTCCATCGGCGCGGTGGCGACGGGCCCGTCCGTGGACGCGCCGTCCTCGAGGCGGTCGCAGATGCGCAGCATGTCCTCGGGCGCGCCCTTGACGACCAGCAGGCGCTCGCCGCCGCGTTCGGCCAGCACCGACACGCGGCGGCGCTCGAAGCCGAAGGGCACTTCGTCGACCTTGCTCCAGCCGGCCGCGTCGACGTCGCGGCAGGCGAGGATCGCGTCGTCCAGCGGGCTGCGCAGGCCCGACTCGAGGCTGCTGTTCACGTAAGCGAGCTCGCGCACCCGGCGGCTGTCGCGGCCGCGGGCGTCGACGCAGCGTTCCAGGCGGATGGCGGCTTCCGTGAGCGTGCCCGTCTTGTCGGTGCACAGCACGTCCATGCTGCCCATGTTCTGGATCGCGGCGAGACGCTTGACGACGACCTTGCGCGCCGCCATGCGCAGCGCGCCGCGCGAGAGGGTCACCGACACGACCATGGGCAGCAGCTCCGGCGTCAGTCCGACCGCCAGCGCCACCGCGAACATGAAGGTCTCCTGCACCGGCCGGTTGGCGAGCAGGTGGACGAACGCGATGAACAGCACCAGGGCCGTCGTCATCCTCAGCACGAGCAGGCCGAAGCCGCGCGTGCCGCGCTCGAACGCCGTCGGCCCGGCCGGCTCGCGCAAGGTGTCGGCGATGCCGCCGAGGAAGGTGGACGGCCCGGTGCGACACACGAGCAGCGTGGCGCTGCCGCTGAGCACGGACGATCCCATGAAGGCGGCGTTCGTGGCGTCGACCAGCGACGTCGCGCCGGCCTCGACGTCGCCGGCGTGCTTCTCGACCGGGAAGGACTCGCCGGTGAGCGCCGACTGGCGCACGAAGAAGTCGCGTGCCTCGACGACGCGGCCGTCGGCCGGCACGAGGTCGCCCGCGGCGAGGCGGACGACGTCGCCGGGCACGAGCTGCGCGGCGGGCAGCCGCGTCGGCGCGCCGTCGCGCAGGACGGTCGCGCGCACGGCGACCGAATCCCGAAGCCGCGTGGCCGCGGTCGCGGCGCGGTGCTCCTGCACGACGTCCAGCGTCACGCTGCCCAGGACGATCAGGCCGATCACCGCGAAGCTGGTGACGTCGCCCAGCAGCGCCGAGGCCGCGCTCGCGGCCAGCAGCAGCAGCACCAGCGGGTTGCGGAAATGCGAGAGGTACTCCACCGCCAGCGCGCGCCGGCGCTCGACCCGCAGCACGTTGTCCCCGTGGACCGCGCGCAGCGACCGCGCGGCCTCCTCGCCGAGGCCGCGTTCGCTGCTGCGCAGCTCGTCCCACTGCCGCTGCAGCGGCCGCGTCCAGAACGCGTCGACGTCCGGCGCCGGCTCGTGCATGGCGATCCCCGGCAGGCCCGGCGTCGTCCCGCGTCGCTCAGCCGCCCGGCAACGCGCCGATGTCGGCCAGGTGCGCGCGCCGCTCGAAGAACCGGCGCGCATGCGCGGCCAGCTGCGACTGCGACAGCTGGTCGACGACGTCGTTGCCGACGATCCGGGCGGCCGTCTCGGGCCGGTGCTTGCGGACGTAGTGCTCGAAGTCGGCGAGCGCCTGGTGGCCGCCCACGACCAGGATCTCGTCGACGTCGTCGACCGCGGCGCAGACCTCGGCGAGGAATTCGTGCCCGGTGCGGGCAGCGCTCGCGTGGCGGCGCGTCGGATGGCGGTGGGCCTCCAGCCGGCGCGCCAGCGGCGGGTGCGAATCCAGCTGTAGCACGAGGGCGTGCGCCTGGTCGATGCGGATCACGGCGTGATGGGACATGGCGTTCGGCGCGACGGGCGCGCGGTCGTTGGCGGGAATGACGGGCATCCTGCCGTCGGCCGCCGCGCGCCGTCTTGCGTCGGCGCAAGCGTCCGCGATCAGGCGGCCCGCATTGCGACGGCGCTGCCGTCGACGGGCACGAGGAATCGCGAGTACATGCGATGCGCTCCGGTGCCGATCCACGCGGGGCCGGCGTGGACGACGAGGCTCCCGCCCCAGCGGCCGGGCCGGTCATGGGAATCAGTGCTCGAAGAGGACCGGCATCGCCGCGCCGGCCGCGATCGAGCGCGTCGCGCCGCCGAGCACCCG
>DASVLN010000957.1:0-2185 GCA_036384855.1 Burkholderiaceae bacterium
GGGCGGAGGCCGAGGTCGTCGCGGGCGACCTGGCCGCCGGCATCGCGCGCCTGAAGTCGCAGCCCGGCCGCGACATCCTCGCCCACGGGGGCGCCGGCTTCGCGCGCAGCCTGATCGCGGCGGGGCTGGTCGACGAGTACCGGCTGGTCGTGCATCCCGTCGTCCTCGGGCGCGGGCTGCCGCTGTTCTCGGAGCTGGCGCAGCCGCGCCGCCTGCACCGCGTCGCGACGACGGCCTTCCCCGGCGGCATCGTGGCCGACGTGCTGCGTCCGGCGGCCTGAAGCGACGGAGCGCGCCATGGTCCGCGGTTCTCCCGAATCGAAGACGAAGCTGCTCGAGGCGGCGCTGCACGTGATCCGTGCCAAGGGCTACGCCGCGACGACGGTCGACGACATCTGCGCCCGCGCCGGCCTCACGAAGGGCAGCTTCTTCCATCACTTCAAGAGCAAGGACGAGCTCGCGCTCGCGGCCGTGGAGCATTTCTCCGCGATGGCCGAGGGCCTGTTCTCCAACGCGCCCTACCTGGCGCACGAGGACCCGCTCGACCGCCTGCTCGGCTACGTCGACTTCCGCGCCTCGATGCTGGACCGCGACCTTCCCGAGTTCACCTGCCTGCTCGGCACGCTGGTGCAGGAGACCTACGACACCCACCCCGCCATCCGCAGCGCCTGCGATCGCGGGATGTCCGAGCACGTCGACATGCTGGTGCGCGACGTCGCGCTGGCCAAGGCGCGCTACGCGCCCGACGCCGCGTGGACGGTCGACAGCCTCGGCTACTTCATCCAGGCCGCGCTGCAGGGCGCGTTCATCTTCGCCAAGGCCAAGCAGGGGCCTGCGGTCGCGCGCGACTGCCTCGCGCACCTGCGCCGCTACCTCGAGCTGCTGCTGCAGCGCGACGCCCGCTCGCAGCGGGATTCCGACCGATCCGAACCCGCAAGGAGACAGACGCCATGATCGCCATCGCCTCGTTCGTCAACGTGTCCGTCGGCGATGCCGCCCGCAGCGATGCGCGCAGGGCGCCGCAGCGCGTCGGCGCCGTGCTCTCGGGCCTTGCCGTGCTGTTCCTGCTGCTCGACGCCGTGGTCAAGCTGCTCGCGCTGCCCGTCGTGCTGCAGACCTCGGCCGAGCTCGGCCTGCCCGCCACGCCCGCGTTCGCGCAGGGCCTGGGCGTGCTGCTGCTCGCGTGCACGCTGCTGTACGTCTGGCCGCGCACGGCGGTGGTCGGCGCGGTGCTGCTGACCGGCTACCTCGGCGGCGCGATCGCGACGCACGTGCGCGCGAACAACCCGCTGCTGACGCACGTGCTGTTCGGCCTGTACGTCGCGCTGTTCGTCTGGGGCGGGCTGTACCTGCGCGACCCGCGCGTGCGCGCCCTGGTCGGTCGCCGCTGAACGTCCGGGCCGCGGCGCGGATCCGGAAATACGTCGCTTCGCGGCCGTCCGCGGCGCCCGCGGTCGCGTCCACGCGTGCGCCAGGGGCCGTAGACTGGCCCCGTGTCCGACGATGCACCGCGCTACCTGCACCTCGTCCCGAACGCGCCGCTGCCCGCGGCGCCCTTCGGGGGCCCGTTCCGGGCCGTGGTGGTCGTGCGCCGGCCGGTCGGCGACCTCTGGCGCAAGCTCGCCAGCGAGTGGCTCGTCGCCGGCGGCTGCCGCTACATGCTGGCCTGGGGCCACGAGTGCAGCCGCTGGGACGACGCGGTCGACTGGGCCGCGCTCGAGGCCAACGGGTTCGCGGACGCGCCGCCCGAACGTTTCGTGATGACGACCTGGCACGAGGACGAGCCGCTCGAGGCGGTCTTCGCCTACGCCCGGCGCGGCGCGCGGCACCCGGCGCTCGCTCCCGGCGAGACCTGGATCGTCGAGGTCTGCGATCCCTGGGCGGCGTCGGAGCCCGAGCTGCGCGCGCGATGGGACGCGGCGCTGGACGAGGATTGACTCGGGCGCGACACCCGCTCAGCGGCCGGGCGCCGTCCCGGGCGGGCCGAGGAGCCGCTCGACCGTCGCCATCAGGCGGCTCTCGACGTCCTCCGCGTCGGCCTCGACCACGTGCCGCGCCGGCATGCCGCGCAGCCAGGTGACCTGCCGCTTGGCGAGCTGCCGCGTCGCCGCGAGGGCCCGCTCGCGCAGGCTCGCGATGTCGGGCGGATCCGCGGCATCGAGCGCCTCCCAGGCCTGGCGGTAGC
>DASVLN010000958.1:0-3626 GCA_036384855.1 Burkholderiaceae bacterium
GGCGGCCCCGGGCCCGGCAGCCGCCCGGCGCGCGGCGTTCGACCCCCTGATCGAGTCGGTGGCGCAGGACTACGGCCAGGACGCCGACCTGCTGCGCGCCATCGTGCAGGTGGAGTCCGGCTTCGATCCGGCGGCCGTCTCGTCCCGGGGCGCCGTCGGCCTGATGCAGGTGATGCCCTCGACCGCGGCGGACTTCGGCCTCGCCGAGCCGCGCAGCGCGCTGCTGGAGCCCGCGGTCAACCTGCGCGTCGGCGCGATGCTGCTGCGCCGGCTGGAACAACGCTTCGCGGGCGAGCCGGCGCTCGTGATCGCGGCCTACAACGCCGGACCCGAAGCCGTCGCGCGCGCCGGCGGCGCCATCCCGCCGTATGCCGAGACGCAGGACTACGTGCGGGCGGTGCTCGCGCACTGGCGCGCGCTCGCGCAGGCCCGCCGATGAACCGCGCGCTGCGTCGGCTTCGCGCTCGCCGCTTCGCATGCGCCGGCGCACGCACGGGCGGCGGCCGCTAGCCTGGAGCCGCCATGTCCGACGACAAGACCGAAGAGCCGACCGAGCACAAGCTGCGCAAGGCCCGCGAGGAGGGCCAGATGGCGCGCAGCCAGGACGTCGCCGTCGCGGCCTCGACGCTGTTCGCCGTCGGCGCGCTGATCGGGACGGCGCCGGGCATCGGCACGCGCCTGCGCGCCGTGGTCGGCCTCGCGCTGGACATGCCGCCCGACAGCGCCGGCATGGACGTGGTCTACAAGCGCATCGGGGAGATGGCGTTCCAGGCGATCCTCGCGGTGCTGCCCATCGTCGTCGCCGCGTCGGTGGGCGCCGCCGTGGGCATGGCGGCGCATGTCGGCTTCCAGATCACGCCCAAGGCGATGCAGCCCAAGTTCGACAACCTGAATCCTGCATCGGGCATCAAGAAGGTCTTCTCGCTGAAGTCGCTGTTGAACTTCGCGCAGATGCTCGTGAAGGCGGTGGCGATCGGGATCGTGATGTGGCAGACGATCCTGCGGCTGCTTCCGCTCGTCTCCGGCGCCGTCTACGAGACGCCCGACTCGGTGGGCACGATCGCCTGGAAGGCGCTGGTGCAGCTGCTGCTGTTCGGGCTGGCCGTCTTCATCGTCCTCGCGCCCGTGGACTTCGCGCTGCAGAAGCACCTGTTCCTCAAGGGCCAGAAGATGTCCAAGGACGAGGTCAAGCGCGAGTTCAAGGGCCAGGAGGGCGACCCCGAGGTCAAGGGCCAGCGCAAGCAGCTCGCGCGCGAGCTCGCCGAGGAGTCCCCGCACGCGGCCGTCGGACGCGCGGACGCGGTCGTCGTGAACCCGACGCACTACGCGGTGGCGATCCGCTACCGCGCCGACGAGGCCGGCCTGCCCGTCGTGCTGGCCAAGGGCGTCGACGACGCCGCGCTGCGACTGCGCGGCATCGCCGCCGCGCTGGGCGTGCCGGTGTTCGCGCATCCGCCGCTGGCGCGCGCGCTCCACAAGGTGCCGGTCGATCACTGCGTGCCCGAAGAGCTCTTCGAGTCCGTCGCGGTCGTGCTGCGCTGGGTCAACGAGATCGGCGCGCGCCGGGAGGCGGGCGACGAGCCCGGCGATGCGCAGGAAGCGGGCGCCGCGGCGCCGGGGAGCGAACCATGAAGAAGCCCAAGATCGGCGGCGACGCCGTCCTGGTGGCCACCATCGTCGCGATCCTGTCGCTGATGGTGCTGCCGCTGCCCACCTTCGCGATCGACACGCTGCTCGCGGTGAACCTCACGATCAGCACCCTGCTGCTGATGGTGACGATGTACATCCCCAACGCGGTCGCGCTCACCTCCTTCCCGTCGCTGCTGCTGTTCACGACGCTGTTCCGGCTGTCGCTGAACATCTCGTCGACGAAGCTGATCCTGCTGCACGCGGATGCCGGCCACATCATCGAGTCCTTCGGCAACCTGGTCGTCGGCGGCAACCTCGTGGTGGGCATCGTGGTGTTCCTCATCATCACGGTGGTGCAGTTCATCGTGATCGCCAAGGGCTCGGAGCGCGTCGCCGAGGTCGGCGCGCGCTTCACGCTCGATGCGATGCCGGGCAAGCAGATGAGCATCGACGCCGACCTGCGCGCGGGCCACCTGAGCGCCGAGGAGGCGCGCCAGCGCCGGACGATGCTGGCCATGGAGAGCCAGCTGCACGGCGGCATGGACGGCGCGATGAAGTTCGTCAAGGGCGACGCCATCGCCGCGCTGATCATCACGCTGATCAACATCCTCGCGGGCATCGTCATCGGCGTGACGTACCACGGCATGACCGCGGGCGAGGCCGCGCAGCGCTTCGCCATCCTCTCGGTGGGCGACGCCATGGTGTCGCAGATCCCGTCGCTGCTGATCTGCGTGGCCGCGGGCCTGATGATCACGCGCGTGGCCGACGAGGACTCGCCCAAGCGCTCGCTCGGCGACGAGATCACGGGGCAGCTGACGCGCAACCCGCGCGCGCTGTACCTGGCCGCGGGCTTCCTGTGCGGGTTCGCGCTGGTGCCGGGCTTCCCCTGGTACGTCTTCCTGATCCTGGCGGGCGCGCTGGCGGCGCTCGGCCACCAGCTGTCCAGGCGGCCCGCGGCGGCGGACGGGAACGAGGCCGTCGACGCCATGCGGGGGCTGCGCCGAGAGGGGGCGAAGGCCAGGCGCGGCGACATCGCGGCCATCGAGAAGCGCAGCGGCGCCTTCACCGCGCCGCTCGCGGTGGCGCTGGCGCCGGGCCTCGGCGACGCGTTGCGGCCGGAGGCGCTGGACGCCGCCTTCGAGCGCGAACGCGCCGGGCTGCAGGAGCAGCTGGGCCTGCCCTTCCCCGGCATCCGGCTGTGGACCCGCGAGTCGTGCGGCGACAACGAATACGAGGTGCTGCTGCACGACGTGCCGTTCGGCCGCGGCACGGTCGTGCCCGGACAGCTGATGCTCGCATCGCCGGACGCGCAGCAGCTGGAAGCGGCGTCCGGATCGAAGCCCGCCGGCGGGGACGAGCGCACCTGCTGGTTCGCGCCCGGCTCGGCGCCCAAGGACGCGCGGATGCTCTCCCACGAGGAGGTCGTGGCGCGTCATGCGATCCGCGCGCTGCAGGAGCAGGCGCACCAGTTCCTGGGGATCCAGGAAGTGCAGTGGGTGATGGAGCGCGTCGGCGCCGAGTACCCCGGCCTGGTGGCGGAGATGCAGAAGGTGGTCACCCCGCAGCGCATCGCCGAGGTGCTGCGCCGCCTGCTGGAGGAGCAGGTGCCGATCCGCAACATGCGCGCGATCTGCGAGAGCCTCGTCGTCTGGGGACCCAAGGAGAAGGATCCGCTGATGCTCACCGAGTACGTCCGCGGCGACCTGGGGCGCTTCCTCAGCCATCGCGCGACGCAGGGCAGCGGAAGCGTGTGCGCGGTGCTGCTGGAGCCCGACATCGAGAAGATGATCCGCGAGGCGATCAAGCCGACGCCGGCCGGCAACTACCTGGCGCTCGGGCCCGAGCACGTGGGCGCGATCTCGCGGCGCGTGCGCGACCTCGCCGGGCGCGAGCCGCGGCCGGGCGTCGTCGTCGTGACGTCGATGGACATCCGCCGCTACGTGCGCCGCATCGTCGAGTCCGAGAGCCGGTGGCTGTCCGTCTACTCCTACCAGGAG
>DASVLN010000959.1:0-5879 GCA_036384855.1 Burkholderiaceae bacterium
GGGCGCGCGACGCGCGGGATCGCGTCGGCCGCGTGGTGCGCGAAGGCAGGCGCGCAGTCCTCGAGCGCGAGCGGCAGCGCGACCCAGAACTGCAGCCCCCACAGCCGCGGCCCCGCCGCGCGCGCCGACGCGGGCGAACGCTCCGAGTGCACGATCCCGCGGCCGGCCGTCATCAGGTTGACCTCGCCAGGGCGGATCAGCTGCTCGCTGCCGAGGCTGTCGCGATGCAGGATCTCGCCCTCGAACAGGTAGCTCACCGTCGCCAGGCCGATGTGCGGATGCGGGCGCACGTCCAGCCCCTTGCCCGGCGCGAGCTGCACCGGGCCGAACTGGTCGAGGAAGACGAACGGGCCGACCGCGCGGCGGGCGGCGCTGGGCAGCGCGCGGTGGACGAGGAAGCCGTCGCCGAGGTCGGACGGCTTGGGCGTGATCACTTGCATGGGCGGCTCCGCGGCGAGGAAGGGCGCATGGTAGCCCGCGACGGCCGGGCGCGTCGCTTGCTCTGCTTCAGCCATGGCCGACGACGAGGCGCTCCTCGCCCGCATCCGCCGCCGCCTGCGCCTGCCGCCGCGGCGGCTGGTGCTGTGGCACACCATCGCAGCCGTCCCGATGGGGACGGTCGTGGTGCTGGGCGCGTACCTGTCGTACCACTACCACCAGCTCGTGATCGAGAACCGCGAGCGCGTCGACCACGCCTACCAGGTGCTCGACGTCGTCGACGGCTTGTACATCTCGCTGCAGAACGCCGACGTCGCGCAGCGCGACTACATCGTCACCGGCGACGCGAGCCGCCTGCAATCCTTCACCGCGGCCCTGCGCGAGGAGGAGCGCGACGCGAAGCGCCTGCAGGTGCTGTTCGAAGGGGCGCCGAAGCAGAGCGCGCGCCTGGCCCAGCTGGACCAGGCGGCGTCCGCCAAGCTCGACGAGCTCGGTCGCACGATCACCGTGCGCAGCCGGCAGGGCTTCGACGCGGCGCGCGAGATCATCCGCCACAACGACCAGGGCCGCGCGATGGACGACATCCGCCGGCAGGTCATCGCGATGTCCGAGGCCGAACACCACCTGCTGATGAAGCGCCAGACCTCGCTGCGCGAACACGAGCGCAACACCCTGCTGGTGGGCGTGTTCATCGCCGCGTTGTCGATCGCGACGCGCATCCTCATCGCGCTCGGGTTGAACTGGTACCACCGGCGCCAGCGCCGCCTGCATGCCGACATCGCCAGCGGTCAGGTCGGCAAGGCGGATCGCGGCGACGGCGACTCGGAGCCCGAGCCGGCTGCGGGGGACGAGGCACTCGCGGCTTGAGGGCCGGCGGTGCGGTCGCGGCGGGGCCGGGCATCGGCGCTCCCGGGCGTCCCGGGTTCGGCCCCGCTCCGGCGCCCGGCGCGCGTCACGATGCTCGCGCGGCCTCGACGAGCGGCGCGACGCCGTCGGCCTTGAACATCGCGCGGATGCCACGGAGGGCCTGCCGGATGCGCGACTCGTTCTCGATCAGCGCGAAGCGCACGTGGTCGTCGCCGTGGTCGCCGAAGCCGATGCCGGGCGAGACGCAGACCTTGGCCTTCTCGAGCAGCTGGCGCGCGAATTCGAGCGAGCCGAGGTGGCGGTAGTGCGCGGGGATGGGCGCCCAGATGTACATCGAGGCCTTGGGCAGCTCGACCTGCCAGCCGATCTCGTTGAGGCCCTTGTGCAGCACGTTGCGGCGCGACTGGTAGGTCGCCGCGATCTCGGCGACGCAGGACTGGTCGCCCTCCAGCGCGGCGATCGCGGCCACCTGCAGCGGCGTGAAGGTGCCGTAGTCGTGGTAGCTCTTGATGCGGGCCAGCGCGGCCACGAGGTCGGGGTTGCCGACCATGAAGCCGACGCGCCAGCCGGCCATGTTGTAGCTCTTGCTCAGGGTGAAGAACTCCACCGCGATGTCCTTGGCGCCCTGCACCTGCATGATGGACGGCGCCTTCCAGCCGTCGTAGACGATGTCGGCGTAGGCGAGGTCGTGGACGACGAAGATGTCGTGCTTGCGCGCCAGCGCGACGACGCGCTCGAAGAAGTCGAGCTCCACGCACTGCGCCGTCGGGTTCGACGGGAAGCCGAGCACCATCATCTTCGGCTTCGGGTAGCTGCCGCGGATCGCGCGCTCGAGTTCGGCGAAGAAGTCCACGCCGGGCACCAGCGGCACCGAGCGGATGTCCGCGCCCGCGATCACCGCGCCGTAGATGTGGATCGGGTAGCTCGGGTCGGGCACGAGCACCGTGTCGCCGCGGTCCAGCGTCGCGAGCATCAGGTGCGCGAGGCCTTCCTTCGAGCCGATGGTGACGATGGCCTCCTTGTCGGCATCGATCTCGACCGCATACCGCTCCCGGTACCAGCGCGCGATCGCGCGGCGCAGGCGCGGGATGCCCTTGGACGCCGAGTAGCCGTGCGTGTCGGGCCGCTGGGCGACCTCGGTGAGCTTGGCGACGATGTGCGCGGGCGTGGCCCCGTCGGGGTTGCCCATGCTCATGTCGATGATGTCTTCCCCTCGCCTGCGGGCGGCGAGCTTGAGCTCCGCCGTGATGTTGAAGACGTAGGGAGGGAGGCGGTCGATGCGCGCGAAGCGGCGCTTGCCTGCGGAAGCGGACATGGAGACTTTCACGTGAGCGCCCGGAACCGTCCGAGCGACGTCGGCCGGGGGGCCGGCCTGCGACGCATGATAGGGATTCGCGCGCCGGCTTACCATCGCGGGCTCGCGGCGTGTCGCGCGGATGCGTCGCCGCTCCCTCATCCCTTCGAGGATCCCGCATGCGCCCGATCGCGTTGGCCTGCGCCGTCGCCGTTGTCCTGCCCGCCGCCACCCTCCCGGCGCCTGCCCGTGCCGGCGACGCCGCGATCGCGCGGTTCACGACCGCCGCGCCCGGCGTGCCGCCCGCGCCCTGGAAGTTCGTCACGCTGCCGCGCAAGGCGCCGACCGCCTTCACGATCGCCGACGTCGATGGCGCGCGCGCGCTCGAGGTGGAGGCGAACGACTCGTATGGCGACCTCGTGCACCCGCTGGACGTCGCGCCCGGCGCGCATCCGACGATCGCCTGGCGCTGGCGCGTCGACCGGCTGGTGGACGGCGCCGACCTGCGCACGCGCGCGGGCGACGACTCGCCGGCCAAGCTGTGCGTGTCCTTCGCGTACGACGCGGCGCAGCTGTCCTTCGGCGAGCGCGCCAAGCTGGCGCTCGCGCATTCGGCCACCGGCCAGGACGTGCCCGCCGAGACCCTGTGCTACGTCTGGGACAACCGGCTGGCGGTCGACACCGCGATGGCCAACGCGTTCACGCGGCGCATCCGCTTCATCGTCCTGCAGAGCGGCGCGTCGCGGCTCGGCACGTGGATCGCGCAGAAGCGCGACCTCGGCGCAGACTACGAGCGCCTGTTCGGCGACGAGTCCGGCGGGCGCATGCCCGCGATCTCGGGCGTCGAGGTGTCCGCGGACGCCGACAACACGCATGGCCACGCGCTCGCGTGGTTCGGCGACGTCACGCTGACGCCCTGACGCGTCGACCGCCTCGACTCGCGGTGCTGCGCGACGCGCAGGCGCGAGGCAAGCACCGGGCCGTCCCTAGCTCGTGGTGGATCCGCACGAATGCGGGATGGGCGCCGGCGCAGGCCGTGTGGACACTGCGCGCCAGCCCCGGTGCCTCCGGAGCGACGCGAGGCCCGCGACAAGGCCGCAAGGAGTGAACCCATGGACAAGCGATCCCTCGTACGCGCGCTCGGCGCGTGCATCCTCGCCGCGGGCGCGGCGAGCCCGGCCCTCGCGGCCGACCTGACGGGCAAGACCGTCGACATCGACTGGGGCTTCCCGACCACGAGCGACATCTTCGCCAGCGACTCGGTCGTCGTGGGCGCGGGCCCCGAGGTCGTGTGCGCCGGCGGCGGCGCGGGCAGCGGCCTGTGCACCGGCTTCATCGATGCGGCGCACCTGGACATCGGCGCCGACACGCTGTCGCTGACCATCGACCAGGGCTCGGCCGCGTGGACCGGCGCCGCGTTCAACGGCTACGAGTTCACCGGCCTCGCCGCCGGCGGCAGCTGGACCGGCTACTCGCTGTCGACCGACTTCTCCGGTCTCGACAGCTCGCGCATCACGTTCACGCCCGACGCCGTGTTCGTGAACATGCAGGGCATCGCGCCCGCGGCCGGCCAGTCCTTCACGATCACCCTGCAGGCCGCGGCCGTCCCCGAGCCCGCGAACGCGGCCATGCTGCTAGCCGGCGTCGCGGCGCTGGGCGGGCTGGTGCGCCGGCAGCAGGCGCGGCGGCGCTGAGCAGGGGCATCGTCGGGATGGACGAAGGGCCGGCATCGCGCCGGCCCTTCGCCTCCGCCGACGCGGTGAGTCAGTGCCCGCCGCCCGCGCCTCCAGCCACCCCGAACGGCGGCTTCGTCAGCCAGATCAGCGCGATCAGCGCGACGAACAGGATCGCGATGCCGTAGAACACCTCGCTCGTGGCCATCATCGCGGACTGGCCGTGGATCAGGTTCTGCACCTGCGCATCGGCCGCGCTCCCGCCGACGCCGGCGCGCGCGAGGCCGCCGAGGTAGGACTGCGCGGCGTCGCCGGTGGGCGTGAAGTTCTCGGCCAGGCGCACCTGGTGGACCTGCGTGCGGTGGTCCCACAGCGTCGTCACGACCGCGGTGCCGATGCTGCCCGAGAGCGTGCGGAAGAAGTTCGACAGCCCCGAGGCCGCGGCCATGCGCTGCGGCTGCACGCCCGACAGCAGGATCTGGTTGATCGGGATGAAGAAGAACGCCACCGCGACGCCCTGCAGCAGGCGCGGCCAGACGAGGTGGCCGAGCGAGGTGTCGAGGTCGAAGGTCGAGAACCAGTACGCGGTGCCGGCGAACACGAGGAACGCGAGCGTCGCGCCCAGGCGCAGGTCGAAGCGGTGCGCGTTGCGGCCGACGATGGGCGAGAACACGAGCGCGAACAGCCCCACCGGCGCGGTCGCGATGCCGGCCCAGGTGGGCGTGTAGCCCATCACCGTCTGCAGCCACAGCGGCAGCAGCACGGTCATGCCGAAGAAGGCCATGTAGCCGAGCGCCATCGCGATCGTGCCGAAGCGGAAGTTGCGCGTCCTGAACAGCGTCAGGTCGACCGCCGGATGGGCGTCGGTCAACTCCCAGATGACGAGGAAGGTGAGGCCGACCACGGCGACGATCGCGAGCGTCGTGATCAACGGCGAGTTGAACCAGTCGAGGTCGTTGCCGTTGTCCAGCATCAGCTGCAGCGCGCCGACGCCCACCAGGAGCGCGAGCAGGCCGACGACGTCGATCGGCTGGCGCACCGTCGGCGTGTCGCGGTGTCGCAGCAGCGTCCAGGTCGTGAAGGCCGCGAACACGCCGATCGGCGCGTTGATGTAGAAGATCCACGGCCAGGTGGCGTTGTCGGTGATCCAGCCGCCCAGCAGCGGGCCGAAGATCGGCGCGATCACGACCGTCATCGCCCACAGCGCCATCGCCATGCCGCGCTTGGCGGGCGGATAGTTCTGCAGCAGCAGCGTCTGCGACAGCGGCACCATCGGGCCCGAGACCAGGCCCTGCAGGAATCGGAACGCCACCAGCATCGGCAGGCTCGTCGCGAGGCCGCACAGTGCCGACGCGAGCGTGAACAGCAGCACCGAGACGACGAAGGTCTTCACCTCGCCGAAGCGGCGCGCGATCCAGCCGGTCAGCGGCACGACGATCGCCGCGGCCAGGCCGTAGGACGAGATGACCCAGGTGCCGTTGTTGGGGCTCACCGCCAGGTTGCCGGCGATCGTCGGCACGGCGACGTTGGCGATCGAGGTGTCGAGCACCTCCATGAACGTCGACAGGGCGACCGCGACCGTGAAGATGGGCAGCAGGTACGCGGGC
>DASVLN010000960.1:0-8993 GCA_036384855.1 Burkholderiaceae bacterium
GATGGCCGACGGCGGGTCGACGTCGGGCCGCGCGGGCTCGAACTTCAGCGCGACCAGTTGCGCCAGCCCGATGCACAACGGGACCAGGCCGGACGCCCACAACCCGCGCGAGGGGCCGAACATCGCGCCCAGGAAGCCGCAGATGCCCAGGCCCGCCCCCACCAGCGTCATCGCCCGCATCAGTGCGGATCCGCCCGAACGCGCCGGCCGCAGCAGCTCGCGCGGCACCGGCAGGCCCTTCTCCAGCAGGCCGACGATGGTCTGGTGCTTGCGCTCCTGGAAACGCTGGGCGTAGACGAGCGCGATCAGGACGATGGCGATCGGCATCAGCATCCCGGCGACGGGGACGAGGATCTCGGGCGTGACGAGGCGGGACAGGGCATCCATGGCGGGTCTCCAGGCGGACGATGAAGCGGGTCTTCCTGCTTGGATGCGTGGAAAGGCGCGATCGGATGCAGGCGGCGCGAAATCTTTCGTGCCCGGCGCGGCGGCATGTCCGGCGGCGGTTCGCCCCGGAGGCGACTATCCCGGCCCGTCGCACCGCCCGCAAGCGGGATGACGCGAACGCGCCGACGCTTCCCGCTGGGCGATCTGCTCGATTGGCTTTATAGTGGTACTAAAGTGGTTCGCGCGCAGCGCGCGCCGGATCGCCGACCGCCCTCGTTTCCGCCACACCGCCCCATGACGCCCTCGACGCCTCGCCGATCCGCCGCCGCCTTGCGCCGCTTCCTTCTCGCCAGCGTGCTCGCGGCCTGTGGCCTGGCTGCGTCCGCAGTGCCGCGCGCGCCCGGGCCGGCCGGCGCACCGTATCCGTTGTTCGGCGGCAAGCCGCTCGAGTTCGAGCGCAGCGGCGGCAAGATCGTCGGCGTCTACGTGCCGAACTGGGAACCGCCGGCGCTCGTCGACGCGCTGCATGGCGACAGCGTCACCCACGTGGTCTACGCGTTCCTGCATGCCTGCGGGCCGGGACAACTGGCGATGGACGCGCCGAAGTGCCAGGGCCGGCCCGACTTCACGCTCGGCTGGGATGGCGTCGACGCGACCTTCGACGCCGCGTTCCAGCGGCTGAAGGCGCGGGCGCCGCACGTGCGGGTGCTCGCGTCGGTCGGCGGCTGGGGCGGGTCGGATCCGTTCTTCCACATCGCCAACGACCCGGCCGCCCGCGCCATCTTCGCCAAGTCTGCCGCCGAGTTCCTGCGCACGCATCCCGGCTTCGACGGCATCGACATCGACTGGGAGCATCCGACCACCAACGGCTCGGCCAACGGCGTCGCGCTCGGCTCGCCCGCCGACGGCCAGGGCTACGCCGACCTGATGGCGGCGCTGCGCTCGGCCCTGGACACGCTCACCGCCGAGATCGGCCACAAGTACCTGCTCACGAGCGCGGTCAACACCTCGCACGCGATCGTCGACAAGGTGAACTTCCGCGATGCCGCGCGCTCGCTGGACTACGTCTTCATGATGACCTACGACTTCTACGGCAGCTGGAGCAAGGCCGCGGGCAACCATGCGACGCCGCGCGCGAGCGCCCCCGGCGCCGAGGACGGCCTGGACGCCGCGACGAAGGCGATGCTCGCGGCGGGCGTTCCAGCGGGCAAGCTGGTCGCCGGCGTGGCGATGTACGGGCGCGGCTTCACCGGCGTGGCGCCCGCGCGCGACGGCGTGTCCTTCACGGGCTCGGCGTTCACGGCCAGCTATCCCGCGCCCGAGGGCTCGAGCAGCTGGCGCGAGCTGCACGCGCGCTATCTCGACGCGCGGGGCCGCGGACGCCACGGCTACAAGGCGGTGTTCGATCCGGTCACGCGCGGCTGGAGCCTCTACAACGCCCGCAACCGCCTGTTCATGGGCTACGACGACCCGCGCGCCGTGATCGAGAAGGGCGCCTTCGTGCGCGCCAACGGCCTGGCGGGCGTGTTCGCGTGGGAGCTGTCGCAGGATGACGGCGACATCCTCAACGCGATGAACTGGGGCGTGGGCAACCAGTTGCTGCAGCCCTGACGGCCACTCGGTCGTCCGACCTCTCGCCGCGTCGCCCGAACAGCGGCGCGAGCTCGCGCTGCGCCGCGTCGACGAACGCACGCGTGCGCGCCGGCAGGCCCCGTGCGTTCGGCCAGACGACGCTGACCGGCAGCCGCGCGGGCTCGAAGTCCTCGAGCACGATCCGCAGCCGCTTCTCGCGCACGGCGTCCTGCACCTGGTACGAGAAGAACTGGCCGAAGCCCAGGCCGTTGCCGCAAGCGCGCAGCGCCGCGCCGGCATGGTTGAAGTCGAGCGGGCCGTCGACGGCGACGTGCAGGCGCCGGCCGCCGTCCTGGAACGCCCAGCCGGGCCGCACCGGCCCCGACAGTCGCACGCACGGCCGGTCGCGCAGCTCCGACGGATGGCGCGGCGTGCCATGGCGGCGCAGGAAGGCCGGGCTCGCGACCACCACGTGGCGCACCTCGCCCAGCCGCGTCGCAACGAGCGAGGAATCGTCGAGCGCGCCGATGCGGATCGCGACGTCCAGCCCTTCCTCGACGAGGTTGACGTAGCGGTCGACCAGCAGCACGCTGCAGCGCACCTGCGGATGCGCGGCGACGAAGCGCGAGACGAGGTCGGCCACCACGTGCTGGCCGAGCAGCACGGGCGCCGTGATCGCGAGCCGGCCGCGCGGCTGCGACTGGGCGTCGGTCAGGCTCGCGTCGGCCGCGGCGACCGCGGCCAGCACGTCGCGGCAACGCGCGGCGTAGTGGCGGCCCTCCTCGGTGAGCGCGACGCGGCGCGTGGTGCGCTGGAACAGCCGCGTGCCGAGCTCCGCCTCCAGCGCCGCCAGCCCGCGCACGACCGCCGGCAGCGAGGAGCCCAGCGACGCCGCCGCCGCCGTGAGGCTGCCGTCGTCGACGATCTGCACGAAGGTCCGCATCGCCTTGAGCTTGTCCATGGCAGCGGATATTAATCCGCAAGGCGCAGCAAAGAACTGATCGAGCTGGCATTTACTGCGAAACGCGTGCGGACGATCATCCCGGCTGTCCCCACTCCGCCCGCCGAAGGCCCGCATGACCCGACCCATCCGCATCGCCATCGTGGGCGATCGCGACGACGCGATCGCCGCCCACCGCGCCATTCCCATCGCGCTCGCCGACGTGGCGGCCGCGCACGACCTCGAGCTGGCCGTCGACTGGCTCGCCACCGACGCCGTCGGCGACGGCCGCGCGCTCGCCCGCTTCGATGGACTCTGGTGCGCACCCGGCAGCCCGTACCGCAGCGAGGACGGGGCGCTGCGCGCGATCGCGCACGCGCGCACCACGGGCACGCCCTTCCTCGGCACCTGCGGCGGCTTCCAGCACGCGCTGCTGGAATTCGCGCGCGCCGTCCTCGGCTGGGACGACGCCACGCATGCCGAGAGCGAGCCCGGCGTCGGCCGCGCCGTCATCGCGCCGCTGGAATGCGCACTGGTCGAGGCCTCGGGCTTCGCGACGCTGGCGCCCGGCTCGCGCATCGCGAAGGCATACGGCGCGACGACGGCGCCGACGATCTACCGCTGCCGCTACGGGCTCGCGCCGGAGTTCCGCGCCGCGCTGACCGCCGGCCCGCTGCGCGCCACGGCCGAGGACGAGCGTGGCGCGCTGCGTGCCGTCGAGCTCGACGACCACCCCTTCTTCGTCGCCACGCTGTGGCAGCCCGAGCGCGCCGCCCTGGCGCTGCAGCCGGTGCCGCTCGCGCAGGCCTTCGCCGCCGCGGCGCATGCGTACGCCGCCGCCCGCTGATCGACAGGACCCCCGACCCCATGAGCCATTGCCTGCACACCGCCACCATCCGCTGGCAGCGTGGTGACGCGCGCTTCTCCGACCGCCGCTACTCGCGCGCGCACGCCTGGTCGTTCGACGGCGGGCTCGCCGTGCGGGCGTCGTCCTCGCCGCACGTCGTGCCGGTGCCGATGTCGGACGCCTCCGCCGTCGACCCCGAGGAGGCCTTCGTCGCCGCGCTGGCGAGCTGCCACATGCTGTGGTTCCTCGACGTCGCGGGACGCGCCGGCTACGTCGTCGACGACTACGAGGACGCCGCCGAAGGCGCGATGGGCCGCGACGCCGCGGGCCGCGAGGTCGTCGCGACCGTGGTGCTGCGCCCGCGCACGCGCTTCTCCGGCGACCGCCGGCCCGATGCCGCCGCGCTCGACGCACTGCACCACGCGGCCCACGAGGCCTGCTTCCTCGCGAACTCGGTGCGCAGCGAGATCCGCTGCGAGCCGGCGCTGGTCGACTGAGCGCCGGCGCCGAAACGACAACGGGGCATGGCGCGCGCCATGCCCCGTGCCGTATCGAAGGCCCGTCGGATCAGGCGATGCGCTTGTCGCTCGACGCGTCGAAGAGGTGCACCGCGTCGGCCGACCACTTCACGTGCACCGCGTCGCCGACCTTGGCGTGCAGCACGCCGGGCACGCGCAGCGTCAGCATGCCGATCGCCGTCTCGACGGTGGCGTAGGTCTCGGGGCCGGTGGGCTCGGTGAAATGCACCTTGCCCGGCAGCCCGTCCTCGGCGAAGGCGATCGCCTCCGGGCGCAGGCCGTAGATCAGCCCCGAGGCCGCGCCCTGCTGCAGCGCGGCGCGCTGGGCCGCGCTGAGCGCGAGCTCGACGCCGTTGGCCGCGACGCCGCCGCCCGAGCGCACCGCCGGAATCATGTTCATGGCCGGCGAGCCGATGAACTCGGCGACGAACTTCGTGGCCGGACGCGTGTAGATGTCCTCGGGCGTGCCGAACTGCTGCACGACGCCTTCCTTCATCACGGCGATGCGGTCGCCGAGCGTCATCGCCTCGACCTGGTCGTGCGTCACGTAGACCGTGGTCACGCGCGTGCGCTGGTGGAGCAGCTTGATCTCGGCGCGCATCTCGACGCGCAGCTTGGCGTCGAGGTTGGACAGCGGCTCGTCGAACAGGAACAGCTTCGGGTCGCGCGCGAGCGCCCGGCCCATCGCCACGCGCTGGCGC
This sequence comes from Burkholderiaceae bacterium, assembly GCA_036384855.1. Lineage (GTDB taxonomy): Bacteria > Pseudomonadota > Gammaproteobacteria > Burkholderiales > Burkholderiaceae_C > Scleromatobacter. The sequence continues at coordinate 4,966 of DASVLN010000960.1, forward strand.
TGGCCGCCCGAGAGCTGGCCCGGCTTGCGATCGAGCAGGTGCGTGATCTGCAGCATCTTGGCCACGCGCTGCACGGCCTCCTCGCGCTTGTCCTTGGGCACCTTGCGCATCTCGAGGCCGAACGCGATGTTCTGCGCCACGTTCATGTTCGGGTAGAGCGCGTAGCTCTGGAACACCATCGCGATGTCGCGATCCTTGGGCGGCAGCCAGGTGACGTCCCGCTCGCCGATCTTGATCGAGCCGCCGGTGGGCATCTCGAGCCCCGCGATGATGTTGAGCAGCGTGGACTTGCCGCAGCCCGAGGGCCCGACCAGGATCAGGAATTCCCCCGCCTCGATGTCGATGTCGATCCCCTTGAGGATGTCGACGTTCCCGAAAGTCTTGCGTACGTTGGCGATCGTCAGCGCGCCCATCTCGTTATCCCTTCACCGCGCCGGCCGTCAGGCCGCGCACGAAATACTTGCCAGCAACCACGTAGACGAACAGCGTCGGCAGCGCGGCGATCAGTGCCGCGGCCATGTCCACGTTGTATTCCTTCACCGAGCTCGTCGTGTTCGCGAGGTTGTTCAGGCCGGCGGTGACCGGCTTGGAGTCCGCGCCCGAGAACACGATCCCGTACAGGAAATCGTTCCAGATGTTCGTGAACTGCCAGATCAGCGTCACGACCAGGATCGGCGTCGACAGCGGCAGCACGACCCGCCACAGGATGCGCCAGAAGCCGGCGCCGTCCAGCATGGCCGCCTTCATCAGCTCGTCGGGCAGGCCGATGTAGTAGTTGCGGAAGAACAGCGTCGTCGACGGGATGCCCGCGAGCACGTGCATCACGATCAGGCCCCAGATCGAGTTGGCGATGCCGAAGTAGCCGAGCACCTGGCTCATCGGCAGCAGCACGACCTGCATCGGCATGAACACGCCGAACAGCATCATCGCGAACATCACCTCGCTGCCCCGGAAGCGCCACTTCGACAGCACATAGCCGTTGACGATGCCCAGCGAAGTCGAGATGGCGACCGCGGGCACGACCATCATCACGCTGTTCATGAAGTACGGCTTCAGGCCGCTGCAGTCGGTGCCGGTGCAGGCCTCGCTCCAGGCCTTGGCCCACGACGCGAAGTTGAGCGAGGCGGGCAGCGACATCAGGTTGCCGCTGCGGATCTGGTTCATGTCCTTCAGCGACGTCACGAGCATCACGTACAAGGGCATCAGGAACCAGGCCGCGAACACCAGCAGCGCGGTCCACAGGACGACGCGGTGCCAGGTCAGGGAGCTGGGCGGCTTCACTTCTTGGTCCTCAGTTCGGAGTACAGGTAGGGCACGACGATGGCGGCCACCGTCGCGAGCATGATCTCGGCGCTGGCGGCGCCGATGGCGATCTGGCCGCGCGAGAACGACATCGCGTACATGAAGGTCGCGGGCAGGTCGGTGGAGTAGCCCGGGCCGCCGGCGGTCAGCGCGATCACGAGGTCGAAGCTCTTGATCGCGAGATGGCTCACCACCATCAGCGTGCTGAAGAACACCGGCCGCAGCGACGGCACGACGATGCGCCAGTAGATGCGCGGCAGCGAGGCGCCGTCCACCTGCGCGGCCTTGATGATGGAGTCGTCGATGCCGCGCAGGCCGGCAAGGAACAGCGCCATCACGAAGCCCGAGGCCTGCCAGATGCCGGCGATCACGATGCAGTAGATCGCGTGCTGGTCGTCCACGAGCCAGTCGAAGGTGAAGTTGGGGAAGCCCCAGCTTCGAACGAGGTGCTCGATGCCCAGGCCCGGGTTCAGGATCCACTTCCAGGCCGTGCCGGTGACGATGAACGAGATCGCCATCGGGTACAGGTACACGGTACGCAGGACGCCTTCGCCGCGGATCTTCTGATCGAGCAGGATCGCCAGCAGCAGGCCGAGCGCCATCGAGCCGCCGATGAACAGGCCGCCGAAGATGCCCATGTTGACGATGGCGACGTGGAAGCGGTCGTTGTCGAAGAGGTCGAGGTAGTTCTGGATGCCGACCCACGTGTAGTTCGGCAGGATGTGCGACGCGGACAGCGACAGGTAGCCGTTCCAGGCGATCAGCCCGTAGATGAAGAAGAACGACAGCAGGAAGCTGGGCGCGACCACCAGCTTCGGCAGCCAGGCCGTGCGTGGGGCTTGGGAGCGTGTCATACGCGAGCGGTGCTTTCTGATGGAGCGAGCGGTGCGGACAGCGTAGCAGCGGGGCACGCGGCTCGCACGGGGGTCAGTCCGGGGTCCGACCGGGGGCAAACGGGGCGCCATGGCCGGGGAGGCCGGTCGCCGGGCAGAAAAAGCGCCACGCGCGTGCTGCCGCGCGTGGCGAATGCCCAATGGAGATATGCGTCGCCGGGACGCAGGGAAAGCCGGATTACTTGGCCTTGGACGCCTTCAGGATGTCGGCCTGCGCGTCCTTGCTCGTTTCCTTGTCGTCGTTCCAGTACTTGCTGACGGCGTCCTTGATCGCGCCTTCCGCAGCCGGCGGGACGGCCATGCCGTGGGCGATCGAGGGCAGCAGCGTGTTCGCCTTCGAGGTCGCGACGAAGTCCTTGTTGGACTCCTTGGCGCACTCGTCGAACTTGTCCAGCTTGACGTCGAGGCGGACCGGGATCGAGCCCTTGTTCAGGTTGAACAGCTCCTGGAAGTGCGGCGACATGATGGCCTTGGCGAGGTCCTTCTGTGCCTTCTCGTTGGCCGGGTTCTTCAGCTGGAACATCGCGAACGAGTCGATGTTGAAGGTGTAGGCCTTCGCGGTGCCCGGGGCCGGGGTGCAGACGAAGTCGGTGCCCGGCTTCTTGCCCGCGGCGAGGAACTCGCCCTTGGCCCAGTCGCCCATCAGCTGCATGCCGGCCTCGCCCTTGATGACCATCGCGGTCGCCAGGTTCCAGTCGCGGCCCGGGCTGTTCTTGTCGATGTAGCCGTGGACCTTCTTGAAGGTGTCGAGCACCTTGATCATCGTCGGGCCGTTGATCGTCGCCGGATCGAGCTGCACCAGGGCCTTGCGGTAGAAGTCGGGGCCGCCGACGCCGAGCGCGACATCCTCGAACACCGTGAAGTCCTGCCAGTTCTGGCCACCGTGGGCCAGCGGGATGATGCCCGCGGCCTTGAGCTTGTCGCCGGCGGCGAAGAACTCGTCCCAGGTCGTCGGGACCTTGGCGCCGGCCTTCTTGAACGCTTCCGGGTTGGCCCACAGCCAGTTCACGCGGTGCACGTTGACCGGCGCGGCGATGTAGTGGCCCTTGTACTTCATGACGTTGGCGACGACCGGCGGCAGGACGGAGTCCCACTTCTCGGCCTTGGCGACGTCGTCGATGTTGGCGAGCACGCCTTCGGCGGCCCATTCCTGCAGGGCCGGGCCCTTGATCTGCGCGGCCGCGGGGGCGTTGCCGGAGATGACGCGCGACTTCAGCACCGTCATGGCGGAGTCGCCGCCGCCGCCGGCGACCGCGAAGTCCTTCCAGGTGTGGCCTTCGGCTTCCATCTCCTTCTTCAGCTCGGCGGCGGCCTTGGCTTCGCCGCCCGAGGTCCACCAGTGCAGGACTTCGAGTTCATCGGCATGCGCGACGCCGGCACCGAGGATGGCGGCCAGCGCGACGACGGTCAGGCGCGGAAACGACTTGGACATGGATTTGTCTCCAAACTAATTCGTGATTGCAACGGGAGCCGCGACCGAGGGTGCGGTCGCGGCAGGGCTGGCTACGCGGTCAGAACCAGATCTCGACCTGGGCGCCGTAGGACACGGCGTTGGTCTTGTCCGGACGGAAGCCGTAGTTGTTGTAGGTGTCCTGCGCGGCGGCCTTGTTGTAGTCGGCGTAGGTCACGTACAGGCGCAGCTCGGGGCGCTTCCAGAAGTCCGGGCCGGTAGACAGCGCCGGGCCGACGGTAACCTTGGTGACGTTCTCGCTGGGGCCGCCCGAGGGCTTCAGGCTGGAGTAGCCGATCTCCGTGAGCCACTTGACGTTCTTGGTCAGCGCGTACGAGCCGCGGCCGCCGATCGTCCAGAAGTTGGACGACGGCGAGGTCGAC
>DASVLN010000961.1:0-2537 GCA_036384855.1 Burkholderiaceae bacterium
CCGCCGCACGCGCCGACGCCCGTCCCACGCATACTGACGCACGCATGAACATCCAGGACATCCTCGACCGCATCCACGACGAGCTGCGCCCCGTGATCGGCCAAGGCCGCGTCGCGAGCTACATCCCCGAGCTGGCCAAGGTGTCGCCGCACCGCTTCGGCATGGCGGTGGTCGGCATCGACGGCCGCGTCACGACGGTCGGCGACGCGCACGTGCCGTTCTCGATCCAGTCGATCTCCAAGCTGTTCACGCTCGTGATGGCGCTGCAGCTCGAGGGCGAAGGCGTCTGGGAGCGCTGCGGCCGCGAGCCCTCGGGCACGCCGTTCAACTCGCTGGTGCAGCTGGAGGCCGAGGCAGGCAAGCCGCGCAACCCGTTCATCAACCCGGGCGCGCTGGTGTGCACCGACATCCTGTGCACGCGCTACGCCGTGCCCGAGAACGCGGTCGTCGAGTTCCTGCGCCCGCTGTGCGGCAACCGCGAGATGCACTACGACCGGGCGGTCGCGGCGTCGGAGCGCCGCACGGCGCACCGCAACGCCGCGATGGCGCACCTGATGAAGTCCTTCGGCAACCTGCGCAACGACGTCGACGACGTGCTCGACGCCTACTGCCGCCACTGCGCGATCACCATGAGCTGCGTCGAGCTCGCGCGCGCGGTCGGCTTCCTCGCGCACGGCGGCCGCCATCCCGGCGACGGCCGCGAGGTGCTCGGCCCCAGCCTGACCAAGCGCCTGAACGCCCTGATGCTGACCTGCGGCACCTACGACGCGGCGGGCGACTTCGCCTTCCGCGTCGGCCTGCCGGCCAAGAGCGGCGTCGGCGGCGGCATCGTCGCGGTGATGCCGGGCGAGTGCGGAGTCTGCGTCTGGTCGCCGGCGCTCGAACCCTCGGGCAACTCCCTGGCCGGCTCGCTGGCGCTGGAGCGCTTCACCGACCTGACGGGGCGGTCGATCTTCTGAGTCGCCGTCAGAACGCGGTGACGATCGCGTCGACGACGCCGTAGCGCTCGTCGACGACCGGCATCCAGCGCCACTTGTCGAAGGTCGTGCACGGGTGCGAGATGCCCAGCGCGACGCGGTCGCCGACGCGCAGGCCGGCGGCGTCGCCGTTGAGCTGGAGGTAGGCGTGCTGGTCGTTGAGCCGGGAGATCGCCCAGCCGGCCGGCGCGGGCAGCACCTCGCGGCTGCCGCGCACGCTCAGCGCGACGGGCACGGGCAGCCCGAGGTCGAACGACAGGTCGCGCTTGCCGGCGGCCAGCAGCGCGAGGCCGGCCTCGGGCATCGACTGCACGGTCGCCCACACCTCGAGCGCCGCGCGCAGGCCACGGCGGTCGTCGCAGCCCAGGCGCCGGTTGACGGCGCCGACGAGCCGCCGGTAGTGCCCCTGGTCGTGCGTGACGTAGCAGCCCGAGCGCAGCAGGCCCTCGACCGGCCGCGACAGCGCCGTGCGCAGGGCCGGGACGACGAGGTCGAACAGCCCCGAGCCGCCGGCCGACAGGATCACGGACGGCGCCTCGAACAGCCGCTCCTCGTCGCAGGCGCGCGCGAGGCGGGCGACGCGATCCATCAGCGCGGTCGCGGGCGGCGCGTCCTGCGCCTCGTCGCCGGTGCCGCCGAGGCCTTCGAAGCACTCGAGGCCGACCAGCGCGACGTCCGCGCTGATGCGGGCCCGGCGCGCGAGCGCGAGCGCCTCCTCGTGCGTGCGGCAGCCGGTGCGGCCGCCGGGGACGCCGACCTCGAGCAGCACCTCGAAGGGCACGGTCGGGCGCAGCTCCTCGATCAGCGCGAGCTGCGCCTCGGAATCGAGCAGGAACACGATGCGCGCACCGTGCGCCTCGCGCAGCGCGGCGATGGCCCGCAGGTCGCCGGCATCCACGACCTGGTTGGCGAGGATCAGGTTGCGCGCGCCCGCGGCGATGCCCACGCGCAGCTGCGCGACCGTCGCGAAGGTCAGCCCCCACGCGCCGGCGTCGAGCTGGCGCCGGAACAGCTGCGGCGACATCGTCGTCTTGCCGTGCGGCGCGAGCGCGAGGCCGGCGTCGTCGGCGAAGCGCTGCATCCAGCCGAGGTTGTGCACGAGGGCGTCGCGCTTGAGCACGGCCAGCGGCAGCGGCAGGTCGCCCGCGAGCACGTTCCAGCCCTGCGCGCCGACACGCGAGCGCCGCAGCGGCGGCGCGTCGTGCGGAAAGCCCTTGAACGTCGCGTCGAGCAGGGGGTCGAGCAGATCGGTCATCCGACCATCATAGGCGCGCCGGCGCGAGTGCCAACTTCGTCACGGAATCGCCGCGGCCGAGCTTGGCGGCGGCAAGGACTTCACGCCGGATGCGCGCGCGTCGCCGCGGCGCCTGAAGTCCGCGCGCGCGCAGGCCGATAACGGGCCGATGCGCCCCGCCGACTCCTTCCGTCTTCCGTCCCGCCGACGGCCCCGGCTCCCAGGCCTGCTCGCGGGGACGCTGGCGCTCGCCCTGGCCCCGGCGCTGGCGGCCACCGGCAAGCTGCGGCTGACCGGCGGCGTGACGAGCGTCGACGGCGCGGCCG
>DASVLN010000962.1:0-3667 GCA_036384855.1 Burkholderiaceae bacterium
CGCGTCTGAACGCCGTCGCCTCGGCGACAGGCGATGCCCCGGAAAGACACGAGAGTAGGTCGAGCTACCCGCTTCCGTCGCGTTTTCCGCACGATCGTTCGCATGCTGTCAAGGAATTTTCGAACGACCGTGCATTTGTCATCAACACGCGACATTTCCGTCGGTGCGAATCCCTAGACGCGCCTTTATGTGCGTAATTTCCATGTTGCCGCCGTCGAGCGCCGAATAGACTGGCGCCCGTCTTGAAACCATTACCAGACCCGGAGACAACCCGCATGGGCCTCGACAAGAAGATCGCCACCACCCTTGCCGTCGCAGCCGCCGTCGCCTGCGGCGCCGCGCACGCGTCGGAAGACTACGACCTGCGCTATGCGCCAGGCATCGGCGGGGCCGACATGTCCGCCCCGTTCGAGGCCGGCTGGGTGTTCCAGGCGCCGGCATACGTCTACAGCGGCCACGTCAGCTCGCAGCTGCACCAGCCGGTGGACCTGTCGTCCAGCGTCCCCGGCGCGAGCGCCCTGGCGACGATCGACCTGCGCACCCAGATCAACGTCCAGGGCCTGCTGCCGCGCCTGAGCTTCATGAGCGACACGAAGTTCCTCGGCGCCCAGGTCGGCGGCACGGCGCTGCTGCCCGTCGTCACGAAGCGCGCGAGCACCCGCGTCACCGGCGTGTCCTCGGCCGTGAACGCCCCGGGCATGCCGGCCTCGGTGATCTCGCAGCTGGAGGCGGGCACCAACGCCGCCGTCACCCAGGGCGCCAATGTCTCCGCGGCCGACAACTCCAACGAGGCCACGGGCATCGGCGACCTCGAGCTGTCGCCCATCCTGCGCTGGTCGACCGACGCGAGCCAGACGCTGTTCGTGCTGACCGTGGTCGCGCCCACCGGCGACTTCCGCGCCGACCGCGCCGCCAACCCCGGCGCCGGCCGCTTCTGGACGCTGCGCCCCGCGGTGCAGTACAGCTACATCGGCGACGGCTGGGATTTCGGCGGCCGGCTCGCGTATTCGATCAACACCCGCGACCATGCGACCCAGTACCGCACGGGCAACTACCTCAACGTCGACGCGACGCTGATGAAGTCGCTCAACGACTCGACGCGCATCGGCCTGTCGGGCTACGCCGTCGCCCAGACGACCCGCGACACGAGCCAGTTCGCGGGCCCCGCCTCCGCGACGGACCAGGCCGGCATCGACGAGGCCGCGCGCCAGGGCGTGACCGTCGACCAGAAGGGCCACGTCTACGGCCTCGGCCCCGAGGTCGCCTACATCCACGGCGCGGGCGACTACCTGCTCGAAGGCCGATTCATGAAGGAGTTCGCGGGCTCCTACCGTCCGCAGGGCTTCACGGCCATCGTCACGCTGTCCAAGCCGTTCTGAACGCGGGCGCCCCGCGCCTGGAAGGAGGGTGAAACCATGACCATGCAACTCCTGCGCCGCGCGGCCGCCGCGCTCGCGCTCGGCCTGGCCGTCTCCGGCGCGTGGGCCGCCGTGGAGGTCTCGGGCGTTCCGCTGGACGAGACCGTCACCGTCGGCGGCACCCCGCTGACGCTCAACGGCGCCGGCTACCGCAAGCGCGGCTACTTCAAGGTCGACGTCACGGCGCTGTACACGCAGCAGCGCGTCAACTCGCTGGAGGCGCTCGAGAACGCCAAGGGCCCGCGCCGCGTCGAGCTGGTGATCCAGCAGGACATCACCGGCTCGCAGGCCTCGCGCTACTTCCTCATCGACTTCGAGGCCTCCGCCACGCCGGCCGAGTTCGCGCAGCTGATCAGCGAGGTCTCGCAGATCGGCGACATCTACAGCAGCCTGCCGAAGATCAAGAAGGGCGACATCGTCGCGATCGACTGGTTGCCGGGCAAGGGCCTGACCGCCATGCTCAACGGCAACCTGCTGACCCCGCACGGCGCCTCGTCGCCTTACCTGAACAGCGAGCTGCTGGGCAAGGTCATGTTCCGCATGTACGTCGGCGGCAAGACGCCCGCGGAGCTGCGCGACAACCTGCTGGGGCTGTCGACGTCGATGCGGGACAAGGGATCGTCGACGGCGGCGGCCGCGCCGGGCCCCGCTGCCACCGGCAATACCGCAAAGCACTGACGCCCCGGGAGGACAGGCCCATGAATCGACGCGTCCTGCTTGCCACCACCCTGCTGGCCGCAGCCTGGCTTGCCGGCTGCGCGAGTGGACCGAAGTTTTCCGAGGTCTCGGGCTCGATCGGGCCCATCCCCGCGGGCGACGGACGGATCTTCTTCTTCCGCTCGAGCTCCATGATGGGCGCGGCGATCCAGCCGGACATCCGCCTCAACGGCGAGGTGGTCGGCACCTCCAAGCCGGGCGGCTTCTTCTTCGTCGACCGGCCCGCCGGCGGCTACACGGCGGCCACGTCGACCGAGGTGGAGAAGGCCACGACGTTCAGCCTCGCTCCCGGCGAGACGAAATACCTGCGAACCTCGCCCAGCTTCGGGTTGCTGGTGGGGCACATTGCCGTCGACGTGGAGGATCCCCGGAAGGCGCAGGCGGAAATCGAGACCCTCAGCATGACGGGCGGGGCCCCGGCGACGCCAGGCCGCAGCGCGGCACCGGACGCCGCGGCGCCTGCGGCGAAGCCCGCGCCCGTCGCGGAGCCCCCGCTGGACGCAAGCGGCCGTCCCGCCCACCTGCGCCCGCTCGATGCCGCCGCGCTGGAAGGACGCACGTGGATCTTCCCCCACCCGCGTGATCCGGCACGCCTGCAGGACGTCCGGATCCGCTTTGCCGGCGGCGTGGCCAGCGCCTCCAACGCCAGGAGTGCGAGCACGGGCCCGTACACCGTCAAGGACGACATGGTCTGCATCGACTTCCAGTCGCGCGACTGGGGCCATACCTGCTACTACGTCTACGAGGCCGCGCCCGCGGCCGGCGGCTCGCCGGCGCCCATGCTGTGGACGGTGTACACGCACAGGGCGGTGCCGCTCACGATCGAATGAGGCGCCGGCGCCGGGCCGGGTCGCTCAGGTGCCCAGCTGGATCAGCTCGATCTTGTAGCCGTCCGGATCCTGCACGAACGCGATCACCGTGGTGCCGCCCTTGACCGGACCGGCCTCGCGCGTGACGGTGCCGCCGCCGGCGCGCACGCGCTCGCAGGCGGCCGCGACGTCGGGCACGCCGAAGGCAAGGTGGCCGAAGGCGGTGCCGAGCTCGTACTTGTCGACGCCGTAGTTGTAGGTGAGCTCGATCTCGGCGCCGCCCTCGCCGTGCGCGCCGCCCGGCCCGAAGCCGAGGAACGCGAGCGAGTACTGCTGCTCGGGCCGGTCGGTCGTGCGGCGCAGCGTCATGCCGAAGTGGCGGACGTAGAAATCGATGGAGCGCTGCAGGTCGCCGACGCGCAGCATGGTGTGCAGGAGTGTCATGCCGAGACGGTACCAAACATCGCGGCCGCGAGCCTGGCCGGGTCATTGACCAGCCGCAGCTCGTCGTACGCGCGCTGGGCCTCGGGATAGCGCCGACGCAGCAGGTTGAGCCATTGCTTGAGGCGGCCGGCGCGGTGGCGCGGCTCGACGCGGTCGGCGACGCGCCCCCAGAAGTCGGCGATGCGCGGCATCAGCGCCTCCCAGGCGACGGCCGGCGGCGCGCCGTAGGCTTCGGGGGCGTGCGGGCCGCCGGCGCTCGCCCGCACATAGCCCGCGGGA
>DASVLN010000963.1:0-2732 GCA_036384855.1 Burkholderiaceae bacterium
GCCTCCCCGGTCGGGATGATATGCGGCGGCCGCCGGCCCGCGCCGTCGCCGCCGTCGCCGCAGGCCGGCGCCCGTGCGCTCACTCCGGCATGGCCACGAACCCGTGGCGCACGCCGCCGGCGTCGAAGTACTCGCCGGCGACGCTGCCCCAGTTGTTGAGCGCGGTGACGATCGTCGCCACGGCGCCGGGCATGTCGAGCTGCCGGACATGCGCGCCCGTCTTGACGAAGCCGTGGAGCGCGCCGGTCGCGTCCTTGAAGTACCCGGCCACCTGGCCGCGGCCGTTGATCGCGAAGGCGACCGTGCTCGACGCCTCGGGCACGTCCATCGTGGCGAGCTGGCCGTCCGCGCGGCGGACGTAGCCATGCGTCGCCGCGCCGCCCGCGTCCCAGTAGCCGACCGAGTCGCCCCTGTCGTTCATGCCGAGCGGGTAGGTGTCGCGCGCGCCGGGCACGTCGATCGGCGTGTCGTTGCCGTTGCAGCTCAGGATGCCGTGGTAGACCCCGTCCGCGTCCCAGTACACGCCGAGGATCGTGCCGGCGAGGTCGACCGCGTCCACGTTGGAATTGCGGTGGCCCGGGAAGTCGATCGTCTCGAAGTGGCCGCGGCGGATGACGAATCCGTGTTGCAGGCCCGAGGCGTCGGCATAGCCGCCGAAGGTCGTGCCGGTGTCGGTCGGGCCGCCGGCGGCGCTGAACCAGGTGCCCAGCCGCTCGGGAGCGAGCGCCTCGAACTGGCCGTGCCCCCAGGTCATCGCGTGCGCGACGCCGCCCGGGAGCGTGTACTGGCCGGCCAGCCTGCCGAAGTCGTCGAGGCCCCAGAAGATGGTCTGCGATGCGCCGGGGTAGTCGAGCGTGCGGTACGAGTAGCCGTGCCGCAGGTCGGCGGAAGCGGCGTCTGGTGTACTCTTGCCCGCGGCCGCGTCGGCCCCGACGCCGGCGGCATGGCCAGGTGCGGCGAGGGCGGCGGCGAGCAGGCCGGTCGCCAGGGCGAGCCGGGTGGACGAAAGGATGCGATGGGCCATGGAGGCACTCCGTGAAGTGGATGGGGAGCGACGGCATGCCGGCGACCGATCGCGGTCCCGTGGCGCGCCATCCCTTCCTTAAGCGCAAAGCGGTCGCCCGCACCGACATCGCAGGAACACGAACGACGTTTCGCGGCGCCGCGCCGTCGCGCCCCAGTGCATGAATGCCGATCCGACGATCACCGACATCCTCGCGCGCGCGTCCGCGGGCGACCGCGCCGCGATCGACGGCCTGATCCCGAGGATCTACGCGACGCTGCGCCGCCTCGCCCACCGCCAGCGCATGGGCGAGCAGGCCCACACGCTCGAGACGACCGCGCTCGTCCACGAGGCCTGCCTGCAGCTGCTGAACCGGGGCGATGCCGTCTTCCCCGATCGCGCGCACCTGTACGCATACATGAGCCAGGCGATGCGCCACATCCTCGTCGACCACGCCCGTCGCCACCGCGCGCAGAAGCGCCAGGCGCCGGAGCTGGCCGAGGAGCCGCCGCGCTCGGACATCCTGGACGTGCTGGCGATCGACGAGGCCATGAACCGGCTGGCCGCGGTCGACGCGCGGCTGGCCCGCGTCGCCGAGCTGCGCCTGTTCGCCGACCTGTCCAGCCCGGAGATCTCGCAGGTGCTCGGCGTCAACGCGCGTACCGTCGAGCGCGACTGGCTGAAGGCGCGCACGTTCCTGTCCGCCTGCCTGACGCCGGGCTGAAGGCCGTGTCGGCGATCGAGGCGCGATGGCGCTGACGCAGGAGGAGGACGCGTCGCCGATGACGATCGCCATTGCCGGAATTTCCGAACGCTGGCCGGAGATCGAGCCCCTGATCGATCGCCTGTTCGACGTCCCCGCCGACGAGCGCGCCGAGTGGCTGCGCACGCACTGCGGGGATGCCGGCGTGCGCGCGTTCGTCGCGCAGGCGCTGGACGACGCCCCCGGGGTGCAGTCGCTCGAGCGCGGCATGGCGCAGTGGCTGCCGGCGCTCGTCGACGAGCTCGACGCGACGCTGCCCGCCATCCCCGGCTATCGCGTGCTGCGCTTCGTCGGCGCGGGCGGCATGGCCAGCGTGTTCGAGGCACAGCGCGAGCTGCCCGGCGGCCCGCAGACGGTCGCCCTGAAGCTGCTGCGAATCGACGTCCACGACGCTGACGAGCGCCGCGGCTTCCTGCGCGAGCAGCGGATCCTCGCGCGGCTGCAGCATCCGCACATCGCGCAACTGCTCGACGCGGGGTTCACGCCGACGGGCACGCCATTCCTGGCGCTCGAGTTCGTCGCCGGCGACGATCTCGTCGCGCACTGCGAGCGCCACGCCCTGGGCACGCGCGAGCGGCTCGCCCTGTTCATGGACGTGTGCGCGGCGGTGGAGCATGCGCACCGCAACCTGATCGTGCACCGCGACCTGAAGCCGAGCAACGTGCTGGTCGGCGCCGAAGGGCGCGTCAAGCTGGTGGACTTCGGCATCGCCAAGCTCCTGACGGGCGACGCCGAGCCGACCCGCACGCAGGCCCGGCGCCTCACGCGCGCGTACGCGGCGCCCGAGCAGTTCGCGGGCGAGGCGACGACGACGTCCATCGACGTCTACGCACTCGGCGTGCTGCTGGCGGAGTTGCTGGGCGGGCGGCGGCCGCATCGCGCCGGCGGCGCCCTCGACGCGCACGGACCGGCGATCGACCACGAGGCGCTGCGGCGCGGGCTCGGCGTCGATCTCCACGCGATCGT
>DASVLN010000964.1:0-13030 GCA_036384855.1 Burkholderiaceae bacterium
CTCGCGGCCACGCACACGCGCGAGACGGGCGCGCCGACCGTCGACGCCTTCGGCCTGGGCGTGTCGGCCTGGGAGCTCGACCTGTGGGGCCGCGTGCGCTCGCTGGGCGACGCCGCGCTGGCGCAACTCGCCGCGAGCGAGCAGGCGCGCGCGGCGGCGCAGGTCTCGCTGGTCGCGTCGGTGGCGAGCGCGTATGTCGCGATGGCCGGCGACCAGGCGCTGATGGACCTGGCGCAGCGAACCTATGACACGCGCACCGAGACGATGAAGCTGGTGCAGCTGCGCTTCGAGCACGGCGTCGCCTCCAGCATCGAGCTGCAGGACAACCGCTCGCTGGTCGAGGCCGCGCGCGTCGCGCTCGCGCAGGCGAAGCGCCAGCGCGCGCTCGACGAGGACGCGCTGGTGCTGCTGGTCGGCAGCCCGCTGCCGGCCGACCTGCCGCCCGCGCCGACGTGGGAATCGATCGCGCTGCCGGACGTGCCGGTGGGCCTGCCCTCGCAGGTGCTGCTGCAGCGCCCGGACGTCGCGCAGGCCGAGGACCAGCTGCGCGCCGCCAACGCCGACATCGGCGCCGCCCGCGCCGCGTTCTTCCCGACGATCTCGCTGACCGGCAGCGCGGGCACGGCGAGCACCTCGCTCGACCACCTGTTCGAGCACGCCGCGTTCACCTTCATCCCGCAGGTGACGCTGCCGATCTTCGACGCCGGCCGCAACCGCGCCAACCTGCGCATCTCGCAGGCGCAGCGCGACATCGCGGTGGCGCAGTACGAGAAAGCCGTGCAGTCGGCTTTCCGCGACGTCGCCGACGCGCTCGCGGGCCGCGCGACGCTCGTCGAGCAGCTCGACGCGCAGCAGGCCCAGGCCGACGCCGAGGCCAAGCGCTTCGAGCTGTCGGACCTGCTGTACAAGAACGGCGTCGCGAGCTCGCTCGACCAGCTCGACGCCCAGCGCTCGGTGTTCGCGGCGCAGCAGGCGCTCGTGCAGACCCGGCTGCTGCTGCTGCAGAACCGGATCGCCGTCTATCGCGCGATCGGGGGCGGGTGGTCGGACGAGGACGCGCAGGCGGCCGCGTCGCGCTGACGCGGCTCGCCGGTCAGGCGCCTGCGCGCCGCGCCCGCGACCAGGACACCGCGCGTCGCGCGAGCGCCGCGGTGGCGTCGACGACGGGCAGCGGCGAGCTGCCGGCATCGAGCACGACGGGGATCTCCGTGCAGCCGAGGATCACCACGGTCGCGCCGCGTCCCTTGAGCGCCTCGGTCGCCGCGGCCAGGCGCGCTCGGCCGGCCTCGAGCTCGCCGGCCTTCACCGCCGCGATGCCCGGCATGACGAACTCGGTCATCTCGCGCGCGGTGGGCAGCCGCCACTGGATCGGCGCCGCCGCCGACGTGCCGCGATTGAAGTACAGGCCCGAGGCGACCGTCGCATCCGTGCCCAGCAGGCCGACGCGCCCGTCCGCACCCGCGAGCTCGACGGCCTCGTCGATGGCGGCATCGACGAGATGGATCATCGGCAGCCCGACGGCCTCGCGCAGCTCGTCGAACCACAGGTGCGCGGTGTTGCAGACGATGACCACCAGGCCGGCGCCCGCGGCCTTCAGGCGGCGGGCGCTGTCGACCATGGCTGGCAGCGGCGACTCGCCCTCGCCGCGGAACGCCAGCGTGCGGTCGGGCACCTGCGGGATCGCGCTGACGACGAAGGGCACGTGCTCCTGGTCGTTCGCGGCGGGCGTGGCGGCGAGCATCTTGGACAGGAAGTCCACCGTGGCCAGCGGCCCCATGCCGCCGAGGACGCCGACGACGCCGCCGGCGCTCGTCGCGGTGCGGGGATCGGTCATGTCGCTCCCGGGGGCGGGCATCGCGCAGGCCATCAGCGGCCGGTGGCCTGCGGCACGGCCGCGGGCAGCGCCTGCGCCGCGGGGGCGGCGGCGCCGCGGCGCTGCTCCAGGTGCGCCACGACGGCGGTGGCGATGCTGTTGCCGATCACGTTGGTCATCGTGCGGCCCATGTCCAGCAGCTGGTCGATCGCCAGCACGAGGGCCACGCCCTCCATCGGCAGCCGGAACATCGGCGCGATCGCCGCGACCACCACCACCGAGCCGCGCGGCACGCTGGCCATGCCCTTGCTGCTGATCATCAGCACCAGCAGCATCACGACCTGCTGCGACAGCGGCATGTCGATGCCGAAGGCCTGCGCGATGAAGATCGCCGCGAAGGACTGGTACATCATGGAGCCGTCGAGGTTGAAGGCGTAGCCCAGCGGCAGCGTGAAGCCGACGACCTTCTTGTCGATGCCGAAGCGCTCCAGCTTCTCGGCCAGGCGCGGGAACGCCGCCTCGCTGCTGGCGGTGGAGAACGCGATCAGCGCGGGCTCGCGCACTTCCCGGAGCAGCGCGCCGATGCGCTTGCCGAGGAAGCCGTAGCCCACCGCGACGAGCACCGCCCACAACGCGGCCAGGCCGACGTAGAAGGTCGACAGCAGGCGGCCGTAGGTCACGAGCACGTCCAGGCCCTTGAGCGTGACTGCCGCCGCCAGCGCGCCGAACACGCCCAGCGGGGCGAAGCGCATGACGTAGCCGGTCAGCTTGAGCATCACGGGCACCAGGCCGTCGACGGCGCCGATCACGGCGTCGACGGCCGGGTTGCCCTTCAGGACGTTCAGGCCCAGGCCGAAGAACAGCGAGAACACGACGATCTGGATGATGTCGTTGCGCGCCATCGCGTCGAGCAGGCTGGTCGGGATCGCGTGCGTGACGACGTCGCGCACGTTCAGCCCCGAGGTGTTCAGGCCGGTGTCGACCGCCGCGCCGCCGGCGGTCATGTGCAGGCCCGCGCCGGGCTGGAAGAGGTTGGCCAGCGCCAGGCCCAGCGCGAGCGAGACCAGCGACGCGCAGGCGAACCAGGCGATCGAGCGCACGCCGATGCGCCCGATGTCGCGGCCGCTGCCCATGCCGGCCAGGCCCGAGACCAGCGTCGAGATCACGAGCGGCGCGATGATCATCTTGATCAGCCGCAGGAAGATGTCCGTGAGGATGGCGTAGCGGTCGGCGACCGCCTTCGGATCGGCGGCCTGGTGGCCCAGCCACCCGGCCAGCACCCCGAGGAGCATCCCGAGGCTGATGTAGAGCGTCAATCGATTTTTCATGGCGGTCGATGTCGATGAGGGCGGACCCCGCGCGCTCGCGGGGAATCCGGGCCCGCGCGGTGCCACGCGATGCCCGTGTCGACATTCTGGAAATCGCCGCGTCGCCGCGCGATGCGGGAATCGGGAGGGGCGATGCGGCCGCCGCATGCGCGGCCGCGCCGGGCTCAGGCGGTGCGTCCCGCGCGCCGGTCCTGCAGGGCCTTCCACAGAGTGGCGACGAGCGGGTTGCGCTGGGTCGCGTCCCGATAAACCCTGATCTCCAGCTCCATGCGCCAGTCGCCGCCGCCCGCGGCGATCAGCTCGCCGCGCGCGAGCTCGCCCGCGATGGCGCTGTGCGGCAGCCAGGCGACGCCTTCGCCGGCGAGCGCCATCTTCTTCAGCAGTTCGGCCATGTCGGACTCGTAGTGGCGCTGCAGCGCGGGCGCGGACCGCGCCTGCCGGAGCAGGAACTCCAGGCAGCGGCCGAAATAGCTGCCCTCGGAGTAGCCGAGCAGCGGCGCCGGCCTCGCCTGCGCGCCCGCCGACAGCCGGAACAGCGGGCCGCCGCCGTCGGCCGCGCGGCATACCGGCAGCAGCGCGTCATGCCCGAGCGAGAGGTGCTCGTACTTCGACGGATCGAGGTGCAGCGGCAGGCTCGGGTGGTGGTAGGCGAACATCAGGTCGCAGTTCGCGTTGGCGAGCATCACGATCGAGTCGTGCACGTTGGTCGGGACGACGCGGGTGCGGACCTCGTGGAACTGCGCCGGCAGCTCGACCAGCCATTGCGACAGGAAG
Organism: Burkholderiaceae bacterium; assembly: GCA_036384855.1. Classification (GTDB taxonomy): domain Bacteria; phylum Pseudomonadota; class Gammaproteobacteria; order Burkholderiales; family Burkholderiaceae_C; genus Scleromatobacter. The sequence continues at coordinate 3,916 of DASVLN010000964.1, forward strand.
TTCAACGCGATGGTGTGTCCTGCCGCGATCTGCAGCCCGGGGCCCGGCAGGCGCCGATCCTCGCGGATCACGGCGCGTGCGTCGTAGAGCTTGAGCAGCACCTCCTCGGCCGCCTCCTTGAACAGCCGGCCCGCCGCGGTGAGCGAGGGCGGGTAGGTGCTGCGGTCGATCAGGTCGGCGCCCACCCATTGCTCGAGCGCCTGGATGCGCCGGCTGAAGCCCGACTGGGAGACGTTGCGCTCCTCGGCCGCGCGCGAGAAGCTCTGGTACTGCGCCAGGGCGACGAAGTCCTCGATCCACTTGATTTCCATGCCGGCCCCGATCCGTCGTTGGCGCCCCTCGCGCCGGATTCTGCCGCACGGCCGCGGCCTGCGGGGCGCCCTTGACCAAGCGGGACATCGACCCGGCGCATGACAAGGCCTGTCTTGAGAGCCTGAAGCCGGGTCGCAAGACTGCCATGAACGGACCTACACCGGCGACCGGCGTCGAGCGATCTTTCACGTCGACGGACTCCGGTCTGCACGGGAAAGGCACTGGTTGGCCGACGAGTGTTGACATGAGTTTCCGTGGAAACTAAACTCGCGAAAGTTTCCTGGGAAACCTCATGAAAGGCAAGACGAGCTCACCATCGCCGATGGAAGCCCACCTGGGTTTCTGGCTTCGGTTCATCTCCAACCATGTCTCGGCTCGCTTCCAGCAGATGCTAGAAGCCAAGGGCGTGAGCGTGACTGAATGGGTCGCGCTGCGAACCTTGTGGGCGCGCGACGAGACCCGCCATGGTGAACTGATCCAGGCCTTGGGCATGACCAAGGGCGCAGCCTCCAAGGTGGTCTCTCGACTTGAAGAAAAAGGCCTCGCGGAAAGACGGTTCGCCAGCGGAAGTCCTCGGGATCAATCCATGGTCCTGACCCCAGCAGGCAAGGCCATCGTGCCCCTTCTGGCGTCCATTGCCGACGCCAACGACAACCACTTCTTCGGTCATCTCGATGTGCGGGAACGCCAGGCTTTGATGGCCGCCATGCAGTCCCTCGTGCAACACCATGGGCTGAAGGACATCCCAACCAACTGACTCCTCAGGTCATCTTCCCCAAGTCACGGACCACCATGAACGAAACCACCCGCACCGCCATCCATGCGACCTTCGAGGCCTCGAACAAGGGCCAGATTCACTTCGGTGAGGTGATCGCGCAGCTGATGGCCGCTCAGGTCGAGTCGTACCACGTCGACTACCGATCCGGCCGCACCACTTACTACCTGCGAGACGGCGCCACGCTCGACTATGGCTTCGAACGACCACAGGAAGCCATTCCAGAGGCCTTCGACGCGAATGCGGTGCGCGGGGCCATCCTGGGCGCACAACAGGGGCGTGTGATGTATCCCGAGTTCAAGCAACTCTCGCAGCGCGCGGGCTGCGTCGGGTACACGGTCTGGATCGCAGGACGACATGTCGCCTATCTCGGCCGCCGGGGCGAGACCCACATCGAGCACTTTCCAAACTGATCCGCGAAACCCCTCACCTCTCAGGAACCCACGCGCTGCTTCGGTCTGAACGGTAGTTTCAAGGCTGCCAAGCACGCCCTTCGAGCGTCGCTGAAGGGTCGGATGCTGCGGCACACAACCGCGGGAACCCCGGCGGCAACCGACCTGGCAACGGCCCTCGGCCGCGTGACCGTCCGCTCCGCACCTGCCGAGGCGGCGGGCCGGCACGCTCATCGCCGCTGCGCGTTCACTCCGGCCACTGCGGCGTCTCCCCGCTGTCGTCGAAGCGCGGGAAGATCGTCACGTTGGCGATGCGGCCCTTCGCGACCCAGAACATCAGGCCGTGCTGCTCGCTCTGGAAGCACTGGCCGGCGTCGGCGAAGTCGTCGGTGAGCTCGAGGTCGTGGATGTCGGCCTCGCGGGCGAGGCGGGCGAGTTCCTCGACCGGCTGGCCGATGATCGCCACGCCGTTGACGGTGGTCGTGCTCGACCAGGCGGTGATCGACTCGAGACGGGCATCGGCGGCCTGGTCGAACTCGAGCTCGATCTCGCCGCCCTGGTAGAACCAGCTCTCGACGACGCTGCCGTCCTCGTCCTGCGAGGTCTCGACCGAGTCGGGCCGGCCGGCGGCGGCGTGGACGGTCTCGCGGCTCATGCCGAGCACGAAGGGGCTGATTCCGAAGAAGGGCGTGGCGTCGGCCATGGGGTCGCGGCGGTGGGGGGCTCGTGCGGCTGCAGCCCTCAGTATGTACGACCGCCGCGGTACTGTGCATGCTGCCGGCGCGCGAGCGTCGTCGCGGCGCCGAGCGCGGCCATGGTGCGGCCGGCATGGGCATGCATGATCGCGAGGCCGAGGGCGTCGGCGGCGTCGGTCCCAGGCAGGCCGGGCAGCGCGAGGAGCCGCGCGACCATCTCCTGCACCTGCGCCTTCTTCGCGCCGCCGCTGCCGCCGACGGCCTTCTTCATCTGCGCGGCGGTGTACTCGGCCACGGGCAGGCCGGCCGAGACCAGCGCCGCGAGCGCCGCACCGCGCGCCTGGCCGAGCAGCAGGCTGCTCTGCGGACTCACGTTGACGAACACGATCTCGAGGGCCGCGTGCTCGGGCGCGTAGCGCTGCGTGACCTCGCGCACGCCGTCGAACAGCGTCCGGATGCGGCCCGGCAGGTCGCCCTTGGCCATCTTCGCGGTCGAGATCGTGCCGCTGGCCACGTAGCGCAGCGCCGCGCCTTCCGACTCGATCACGCCGAAGCCGGTGGTGTTCAGGCCGGGGTCGATGCCGAGGATGCGCATCAGCCGTGGGCCTGGAAGAACCAGCGCGCGGAGTGGAAGAACACGGGCGCGGCGAAGCACAGCGGCGCGACGCGGTCGAGCAGGCCGACCGCGCCGGTGACCGCGCCGCTGTTGCCCCAGTAGTTGACGCCGGCGTCGCGCTTGAGCGCGGTCATCACGAACTCGCCGAGCGTGCCGGCCGCGCCGGCGATGAAAGCCATCGCCATCGCCTGCGGCAGCTTGAACGGCGTGATCCAGAACAGCAGCCCGCCGACGACGGCCGCGCCGAAGCAGGCGACCGCCCACGACTGCAGGCCGAAGCGGCGGTCGATCAGCCGCGCGACGGGGCGGCGGCGCAGGCGGTGGCTCGCGATGTCCTCGAGGATCTGCGCCGCCGTCGTCACCACGACGAGGAAGAACACGAGGAAGGCCCCGCGGTCGTGGGCGTGCGGCACCTGCAGCAGCAGCAGCGCGGGGGCATGCGACAGCCCGTACACGCACACCATCACGCCCCACTGGATCTTGGCGTTGCGCTCGAGGAAGCGCAGCGGGTCGCCGCCCAGCGCGCTGAGCACCGGGATCGCGAGGAATACGTAGACCGGTATGAAGACGGTGAACAGGTCGAAGCTCTGGCTGCCCGCCAGCACGAACTGCACCGGCAGCACGACGAAGAACGCGAGCATCAGGCTGCGATGGTCGGCGCGGCGCGTCTGCATCAGCGTGACGAACTCGCGCAGCGCGAGGAAGGAGACGATCGCGAACAGGATCGTCGCACCGCCCGCGCCCATGACCCAGGACAGCCAGAAGATCACCGCGCCGATCCAGGTCGCGCGCAGGTTGGCCTCGAAGGCGGTCAGGCCGCGGCGGCTGGCGGCGTGGCGCTCGCGCATCGCGACGAGCACCGTCCCCGCCGAGACGAGCAGCAGCCCGCCGAACAGCAGCAGGAACAGCAGCCCGATCTGCTGCTGCGCCGTCAGTGCCTTGAGGGCCATCATGACGCGTGCTCCAGCGCCGCGGCGCCGCCCGGCTTGAGCGCGACGACGGCGGCGCGCGCGCGGGCGAGGAAGTCGGCCTTGGTCTCGTCGGGCGCGAGGTTGCACGGCGCGCCGAAGGTCACCGTGCACAGCACCGGGACGGGCACGATCTCGCCCTTGGGCATCACGCGCTGCACGTTGTCGACCCAGGCGGGGATCAGCTGCACGTGCGGGAACTTGCGCGCGAGGTGGTAGAGCCCGCTCTTGAACTCCTGGGGCAGGCCCTTGTTGCTGCGCGTGCCTTCCGGGAAGATCACGAGCGAGTCGCCCTGCTCGAGCGCGGCGACCAGCGGCGCGAGCGGATCCGAGGACGGATCCTTGCGCTCGCGGTCGACGTAGACCGCGCGGAAGACCTCGCGCGTGAGCCAGTGCTTGATCTTGCCGGTCGTCCAGTAGTCGGCGGCCGCGATCGGGCGCGTCTGCTGGCGCAGGTCGGCGGGCAGCGTGGCCCAGATCAGCACCCAGTCGAGGTGGCTCTGGTGGTTGGCGAAGTAGATGCGTTGCTCGGCCTTCGGCGCCACGCCCTTCCAGTGACCCTGGGCCCCGGTGATCAGGCGCGCGACGGCCGCGAGCACGAAGCCCCATGCGTCGGCAGCGTTCATGCGCGGACTGTACCGTCTGGCCGCGCGCGCGGCGTCGGGGACGTCCCTCGCCGCGTGCCCCCGCGTGCGAAGCTCAACGTCGCGAGGGCGCGAGCGCCGGCGCCGAGCGCCGCGCGCGCAGCACCAGCACGACGCCCAGCACGACGAAGGGCACGCTGAGCCACTGGCCCACGGTGAAGGCCTGGCCGGCCTCGTAGGCGGCCTGCGGCGTCTTCCACGTCTCGATCACGATGCGGGCGGCGAAGACCAGCGCCATGAACAGGCCGGTGAGCTCGCCGCGCCGGCGCAGCGCGCGGCCGCCGCGATCCACGGCCAGCAGCACCGCCAGCACCGCCAAATAGGCCGCGGCCTCGTACAGCTGCACGGGGTGGCGCGGCAGCGCGTCGACGCGCTCGAAGACCACGCCCCAGTCGCCGCCGGTCGGGTTGCCGACGATCTCGGAGTTGAGGAAGTTCGCGCAGCGGATGATCGCGCCGCCCAGCGCCGCCGAGGGCGCGGCGACGTCCAGCAGGGTCAGCAGCGGCAGGCCCGGCGCGTAGCGCGGCGCGCCCCAGGCGAGCGCGGCGATCAGGCCGAGCGCGCCGCCGTGGCTGGCCATGCCGCCCTCCCAGATCGCGAGGATCTTCAGCGGATGCGCCAGGTAGAACGCCGGGTCGTAGAACAGGCAGTGCGCGAGCCGCGCGCCGACCACCGTGCCGAACAGGGCGCAGATGATCAGCCCCGAGACGTCGACGTCGTGCCGCCCGAGGCGGGCGAGCATGCGCCGCACGCCGAACTCGGCGCCGAAGAAGGCGAGGCCCCAGCAGATGCCGTACCAGTGGATGGCGACCGGGCCCAGTTGCAGCGCGATCGGGTCGAAGTTCCAGTGCAGCAGCATCGGCGTGGCGCGTTCCCTGTCGATCAGTGGCGGAAGTGGCGGGTGCCGGTCAGCACCATCGCGATCCCGCGCTCGTCGGCGGCGGCGATGACTTCCTCGTCGCGCATCGAGCCGCCCGGCTGGATGACGCAGGTCGCGCCGGCGTCGCAGACGACGTCCAGGCCGTCGCGGAACGGGAAGAAGGCGTCGCTCGCGACCGCCGAGCCCTGCAGCGACAGGTTGGCGTTGGTCGCCTTGATGCCGGCGATGCGCGCGGAGTCGACGCGGCTCATCTGGCCCGCGCCCACGCCCAGCGTCATGCCGCCGGCGCAGAAGACGATCGCGTTGCTCTTGACGAACTTGGCGACCTTCCACGCGAACATCAGGTCGTCCATCTGCGCCGGCGTCGGCTGCACCTTGGTGACGATGCGCAGCTCCGACGGCTGCACGTTGCGCGCGTCCGAGGTCTGCAGCAGCACGCCGCCGCCGACGCGCTTGAAGTCGATCGCGTTCATCACGCGCTCGGCGGGCAACGGCACCTCGAGCAGGCGCACGTTCTGCTTGGGCGCGAAGACGGCGTGCGCCTCGGGCCTGATGGCCGGCGCGATCACGACCTCGACGAACTGGCGCACCACCGCCTCGGCCGCGGCGCGGTCGAGCGGGCGGTTGAACGCGATGATGCCGCCGAAGGCCGAGGTCGGGTCGGTCTTGAACGCCTTCGAGTAGGCCTCGTGCGCGTCGGCGCCGACGGCCACGCCGCACGGGTTGGCGTGCTTGACGATCACGCAGGCCGGCACGTCGAAGGTCTTGACGCACTCCCACGCGGCGTCGGCATCGGCGATGTTGTTGTACGAGAGCTCCTTGCCCTGCAGCTGCGTCCACGCGGCGAGCGTGCCGGGCGCGGGGCTGGCGTCGCGGTAGAACGCCGCGCCCTGGTGCGGGTTCTCGCCGTAGCGCATGTCCTGCACCTTCGTGAGCTGCAGGTTGAAGGTCGCCGGCCAGTCGCCGCGGGCGGGCACGGCCGCGCCGTCGTTCTCCGCGTCCGCGGCCAGCGCGGTCAGGTAGTTGGTGATCATGCCGTCGTAGGCGGCGGTGTGCGCGAACACCTTCTTGGCGAGCGCGAACTTGGTCTTCCTCTGCAGCCCGCCCGCCGACAGCTCCGACAGCACCTGCGGGTAATCCGCCGGGTCGATCACCACGCCCACGTCCTGCCAGTTCTTGGCGGCGGCGCGCAGCATCGCGGGGCCGCCGATGTCGATGTTCTCGATCGCGTCCTCCAGCGTGCAGTCCGGGCGCGCGGTGGCCTTGGCGAAGGGATAGAGGTTGATGACGAGCAGGTCGATGGTGCCGATGCCGTGCTCCTTGAGCGCGGCCATGTGCTCGGGCACGTCGCGGCGCGCGAGCAGGCCGCCGTGCACGCGCGGGTGCAGCGTCTTCACGCGGCCGTCCAGCATCTCCGGGAAGCCGGTGACCTCGGAGACCTCGGTCACGGGCAGGCCGCTCTCGGCCAGCAGCTTGGCGGTGCCGCCGGTGGACAGCAGCTTCACGCCCTGCGCATGCAGCGCGCGGGCGAAGTCGACGATGCCGGTCTTGTCGGAAACGGAGAGCAGGGCGGTCAGGGACATGGGTGTTCTCGGGCGGAAGGGAATGGATTCGTCAGGGGGATCGTCGAGTGCCGGGGGCCGATGCTCACTGGTCGACGAGCCGGTGCTCGAGCAGCTTGCGCCGCAGCGTGTTGCGGTTGATGCCGAGCCATTCGGCGGCCTTGCTCTGGTTGCCGTCGGCGTGGCGCAGCACGACGTCGAGCAGCGGCTTCTCGACGGTGGCGAGGAACATCTCGTGCATCGAGTGCGGCTCGGCGCCCTTGAGGTCCTTGAAATACTGCTCGAGCGTCTCGCGGACGCAGGCTTCGATCTGCTTCTTGCTCATCGTTGTTGTTCCCGGCCCTCAGGCTTCTTGTTGCATCAGACCCTCGTTGGCCGCCGGCCACAGCACGTGGCGGTCGGCGAGCCGGTCGAAGTAGTCCGTCACGCCCGCCAGCTGCGTCGCGCAGTCGGCGTGCGTGTTCATCACCGCGCGGAACTCGGGCCCTCCCGGCAGCGCGTGCACCGCCCAACCGATGTGCTTGCGGGCGGTGCGGACGCCGAGGTCCTCGCCGTACAGGCCGTAGTGGTCGTGCAGGTGTTCGGTGAGCCAGCGCGCGACGTCGCGCGTGGCCGGCGGCGGGAGCAGCTGCCCCGTCGCGAGGTAGTGGGCGATCTCGCGGAAGATCCACGGCCGGCCCTGTGCGGCACGGCCGACCATGATCGCGTCGGCCCGGGTGTGCGCGAGCACGGCGGCGGCCTTGCGCGGCGAGTCGATGTCGCCGTTGGCGACGACCGGGATGCGCAGCGCGGCCTTGACCGCGGCGACCGTGTCGTACTCGGCGAAGCCCTTGTAGCCCTGCTCGCGCGTCCGGCCGTGCACGGTGACCATCGCGACGCCCGCGGACTCGGCGGCGCGCGCGAGCCGCACGGCGTTGCGCTCCCCGTCGCACCAGCCGGTGCGCATCTTGAGCGTGACGGGCACGCCGCGCGGCGCGCAGGCGGCGACCACCGCCTCGACGATGCCGATCGCGAGCGGCTCGTCCTGCATCAGCGCGGAGCCGGCCCACTTGTTGCAGACCTTCTTGGCCGGGCAGCCCATGTTGATGTCGATGATCTGCGCGCCGCGGTCGATGTTGTACGCGGCGGCCTCGGCCATCATCTGCGGCTCCGTGCCGGCGATCTGCACCGAGATCGGCGCCGTCTCGCCGTCGTGGTTGGCGCGCCGCGAGGTCTTCAGCGAATTCCACAGGTCCTTGCGAGAGGTGACCATCTCGCTGACCGCGTAGCCCGCGCCGAGCCGCTTGCAGAGCATGCGGAACGGCCGGTCCGTGACCCCGGCCATGGGGGCGACGAACAGGGCATTCGGCAGCTCGATCGCGCCAATGTGCATGGTGGTGGGCGGGGAGGAAGGGCGGGCTTGCGGATCCGCGGCGGAGCGGCCCGCCAGCGCCGCGCCCGGGACGGCGGGCGGCGGCTGCTGCTGAAAAACGAGGCAGAAGTATAAACGCTGGCGGCCGCGGGCGGCCTGTCCGTCCGCGTTCCCGGAGTGCCGGCCGCGCGCGCCCCGACAATGTCGTGATGGATGACTGGTTTTCGCCGGTGCTGCACTGGCTCGCGCTGCCGCACAACGGGCTGCCGGCGCTGTTCGTGGTGGCCCTGGTGTCGGCGACGCTGCTGCCGCTGGGCTCGGAGCCCGCGCTGGTCGGGCTGCTGCAGCTCGACCCGGGGCTGTTCTGGTGGGCGATCCTGGTCGCGACGGCCGGCAACACGGCGGGGGGTGCGATCACCTGGGCCACCGGCCGCTACGCGCACGTCGCCTGGTCGCGCGTCGCCCACCGGGCGCCGCTCGAGGCGAAGCATCCGCGCCTGGCGGGCTGGCTGCAGCGCTGGGGGCCGGCGGCCTGCGTGCTGGGCTGGCTACCGGTGGTCGGCGACCCGCTGTGCGCGGTGGCCGGCTGGCTGCGCATGCCGTTCTGGCCCTGCGTCGCGTTCATGGCGATCGGCAAGGGCGCGCGCTACGTGGCGGTCGCCGGGCTCGCGCGCGCGGCGCTGCATTGAGCGCCGGCGCCGGCGGCGAAGAGAGAAGGGCCCGCGACTTTCGCCGCGGGCCCACGCGGGTGGGAGGCCCGGCGTAATCGAGGCGCAGCCCGGGGCGGCCGCGCGCGGCATTCGGTGACGGGGACGAGTGTCGTCGCCCTCGCGGCGGCGCGGCAATCCCAGGAAAAGGGGATGGCGGCATCCCGCCGGGGCATCGGGGAAATCGGGAGGCGGGCGGCTCCGCCGGGCGGG
>DASVLN010000965.1:0-4798 GCA_036384855.1 Burkholderiaceae bacterium
TTGGGCACGACGCCGGCGCGGCGCGTGGCCTCGCGCAGGACGACGGCGTCCGGGCCGCCGTCGCGCGCGAGCGCGATGCCGGCTTCCAGCAGGGCGCGGCGCAGGTCGCCGTGGCGATAGGTCGAACGCGGCGGCGGGGAACTCGGTGTCGTGGGCATGGCGAAAATTTGTGGACAGCGTCCATTTTGCCTGATATCTTGTGGACATCGTACACAAAGCAAGGAGTCCACGGTCATGCAAGCCACGCCCTACCTGTTCTTCGAAGGCCGCTGCGAACAGGCGGTCGAGTTCTACAAGAAGGCGCTCGGCGCCCAGGTGCACATGCTGCTGCGCTACAAGGACGCGCCGCCGATGCCCGAGGGCGCGGCCGAAGGCTGCCCCGGCGGCATGCCGCCGCCGGCCGATGCCGTGATGCACTGCGCGCTGAGCATCGGCGAGACGGCGATCATGTGCTCCGACGGCATGGCCTCGGGCAAGCCGAACTTCGCCGGGTTCTCGCTGTCCATCACGGCGCGCGACAACGCGCATGCCGCGCAGCTGTTCGACGCGCTGGCCACCGGCGGCGAGGTGCGCCAGCCGCTGCAGGAAACCTTCTTCGCCGAGCGCTTCGGCATGGTCGCCGATCCGTTCGGCGTCGGCTGGATGATCATCGCCGGCCAGAAGAACCCCTGAGGCGTGCCGCGCGGGCAGGCCGCCTGCCCGCCGCCGCATGTCCCGCTCGAGGAGCCTGCCGATGACCTCCGACCTGAAGCCGGCCTCGGAACTCGCCGCAGCCGCTCGCAAGCCCTATCCGAACGACAGCGCCGGCTACGAGCGGGCGCGCACCGCGCTGCTGGCCGAGGAGATCGAGCTGCGCCGCCACATCGAGCGCGTCGCCGCCCGGCGGCGTGCGCTGCCGCCGGGCGGCGAGGCGCTCGCCTGCCCGCTGCGCGACGCGAACGACCGCACGCTCACGCTCGCCGACGCCTTCGGCGGCAATGACACCCTCGTCAGCTACTTCTGGATGTTCGGCCCGAAGCGCCCGCGCCCGTGCCCGATGTGCACGGCCTTCCTCGACGCGTTCGACCAGCCCGTCCGTGCAATCCGACAGCGGGTGCCCTTCGTCGTCCTCGGCCGCTCGCCCGTCGCCCGCCAGCTCGAGTTCGCGCGTGAGCGCGGCTGGCGCAACCTCGTCTTCTACCAGGTGCTGGACGACGACTTCGCCCGCGGCTACCGCGCGCTCGCGCCGGACGGCGGCGAATGGCCGGCGCTCGACGTCTGGACGAAGTCGGGCGACACGGTGCGCCACTTCTGGGGCAGCGAGCTGTTCGGCACCCAGGATCCGGGCCAGGATCCACGCGGCGCGCCCGATCCGACGCCGCTGTGGAACATCCTCGACCTCACGCCCGCGGGCCGCGGCACGGACTGGTATCCCGCGCTGGAAGGCTGACGCCGCGGCTTCAATGATGCTGCGAGCCCGGCTCCGCGGCGCGGCGATGCTGCTCCGCCAGCACGCTGTCCGGCAGGACGCGCGTCATCGCCGCCTCGGCCTTGTTGCGCCAGCCCGAGACGACGTGATCCTGGCCCTTCATCATCGCGTCGTAGCCGTCCTGGGCGACCTCCGCGGGCGAGGCCTTGTCGGCCTGCGCGAGCCGCGTGTCGAGCATGTCCGCGCGGGCGAAGAAGTTGGTCGCGGTCGCGCCCGGCATCAGGCAGGTCACGCTGACGCCGGTGTCCTTCAGCTCGTTGCGCAGCGCGAACGAGAACGAGTCGACGAAGGCCTTCGTGCCGTTGTAGACGGCCTGGAACGAGCCCGGCGTCAGGCCGGCGATCGAGCCCGTGATCAGGATGCGGCCGCGGCGGCGGCGGCGCATCTCGCGACCGACGCGGTGGATCAGGTCCAGCGTGCCGGTGACGTTGGTGTCGATCACGTGGCGCGCCTGCGAGAACGGCTTGTCCAGGAACCCGTGGCCCAGGCCGTGGCCGGCGTTGGCCATCAGCAGGTCCACCGGGCGCGCGTCGATCGCGAGGATCAGCTTGTCGACGCCGAACGCAGTGGACAGGTCGCATTCGACCGCGTCGACCGCCACGCCGAGGGCGCGGAAGCGTTCGGCGGCCTCTTCGAGCGGCCCCTGGTCGGCGCAGATGACGAGGTCGTGGCCGTCCTCGGCGGCGAGGCGGGCGAGTTCCCAGCCGATGCCGCTGGAGGCGCCCGTCACGACGGCGAGCGGTCGGCTGGAGGAAGGCGAGGCCATGGCGGGCTCCTTGAAGCGGGTGGATCGCCTTCGAGGAGGCAACGTCCATGCCGCGCCGGCGCCGTCCGACACCGCGGCCGAGCGCGCGGCCCGCGCCCGTGCGCGCTCACATCGGGCTGACGCGGATCGGTATCGACTTGTAGCCCGGCACCTGGCTGCCCACCGCGTGGTGCCACAGCGGCACGAGCGGGTTGAGCTCGGGGAAGTAGCCGGCGGCGCAGCCCTCGAGCACGTCGTAGCGGACAACCCGCAGGTCGGCGACCTCGCGCGTCGAGCCGTCGTCGACCGCCGTGCGCGCGCGCACCTGCGCGCCGTCGGCCAGGCCCAGGCGCTCGATGTCGGCGCCGTTCATCATCAGCACGCGGCGCGTGCCGTGGATGCCGCGGAAGACGTCGTGGTCGCCGTAGACCGTCGTGTTGAACTGGTCGAAGCTGCGCAGCGTGGTCAGGCGGATCACGTCGGGCCCCGAGGCGCCGAAGTCGCCGTCCTCGGCGAGCGAGGCCGGCGCGATGAACTCCGCCTTGCCCGAGGGCGTCTTCCACACGCGGTGGCGCGCGCCGAGGGGGCGGTGGAAGCCGCCGGGCGTCCACATGCGCTGCTCGAAGTCGTGGAAGATCTCGGGGTAGGTCTTCTCGATCGCCTTGCGGATGCGCGCGTAGTCGGCGACCCACTCGTCCCAGGGCACGCGCGGCGTGTCGCCGAGCAGGGCCTTGGCGATGCCGGCGACGATCGCCGGCTCGGACTTCAGCTGCGGGCTCGCCGGCTCGACGACGCCGCGCGAGCCGTGCATGCAGCCGGTGGAATCCTCCATCGACACGGCTTGCTCGCGGCCGTCCTGGCGGTCGATCTCGATGCGGCCCAGGCAGGGCAGCAGGTACGCGACCTGGCCGTGCACGACGTGGCTGCGGTTGAGCTTGGTCGCCACCTGCACCGACAACGGCATGCGCCGCCATGCGGACTCCACGACGGGGCCATCGGGCACGGCGCGCAGCAGGTTGCCCCCGAGGCTGACGATCGCCTTGACGCTGCCGTCTAGCAGCCCCTGGCAGGTCTCGACGGTCGTGAGGCCCTTGTCCTTCGGCGGCTCGAAGCCGTAGAGCGCGCGCAGCTTGTCCATCGGCACGAGCTCGGGCTTCTCGGTGATGCCCACGGTGCGCTGGCCCTGCACGTTCGAGTGGCCGCGCACGGGCAGGATGCCCGCGCCGGGCTTGCCGACGTGGCCGCCCATCAGCGCGAGGTTGGCGATCATGTTCACGTTGGCGACGCCCGTCTTGTGCTGCGTGAGCCCCATGCCGTAGATCAGCATCAGCCGCTTGGCGCCGGCGATCGTGCGCGCGGCCTCCTCGAGCTCGGCGCGCGCGAGCCCGCTGCAGCGCTCGACCTGCGGCCACTCGACCCCGCGCAGGAAGTCGCAGAACGCGAGGAAGCCGTGCGTGTGCTGCTCGATGAACGCGTGGTCGAGGACGGCGGGGCGGCCGGCCTCGCGCGCCTCGGCGTCCATCGCCAGCAGCGCCTTGCACAGGCCCGCGATCGCCGCGAGGTCGCCGCCGGGCTTGAGCTGGCAGTACTGCGTGCTCATCACGGTGTCCTTGGGTGTGAGCATCTGCACGGGCGACTGCGGGTTGGCGAAGCGCACCAGGCCCGGCTCGCGCAGCGGGTTGAACGTGATGAGCGGCACGCCGCGCTCGCGCGCGTCCTGCAGCGAGTGCAGCATGCGCGGGCTGTTGGTGCCGACGTTGTGGCCGAACAGCACGATCGCGTCGCACTGCTCGAAGTCGTCCAGCGTCACCGTGCCCACCGGCACGCCGATGCTCCTGGGCAGCCCGACCGAGGTGCTCTCGTGGCACATGTTGGAGCTGTCGGGCAGGTTGTTGTTGCCGTACAGGCGTGCCATCAGCGCGTACATGTACGAGGTCTCCAGCGACGCGCGCCCCGACGAGTAGAAGACGGCCGACTTCGGCTCCAGCGCCCGCAGGCGCGCGCCGATGTCGGCGAACGCCTCGTCCCACGCGACCTCGACATAGCGGTCGGTGGCGGGGTCGTACCTCATGGGCGCGGTCAGGCGGCCGGCCATCTCGAGGTCGTGGTCGCTCCAGCCTTCGAGCTCCGTGAGCGTGTGCTCGGCGAAGAACGCGGGCGTGCAGCGCGCCTTCGTGATCTCCCACGCGGTGGCCTTGGCGCCGTGCTCGCAGAACTCGGCTGGATGCGGATGCGCCGGCTTGGCCCAGGAGCAGCTGACGCAGGCGAAGCCGCCGGGCTTGTTCTGCTTGAGCAGGACGCGCGTGCCCTTGAACGGGACGTGCGCCTCCCTGAGCGCGTAGCCGACCTCGCGCACGGAGGTCCAGCCGCCCGCGGCGTGCTCGAACGGGTCGATGTGGGGGGATTCCTCGTCCTTGGCCATGGCGTGCGGTCTCCTTGCGCGGGTGGGCCGACGCGGCAAGACGCGTTCCCCCGCGGCCGCGCGCATGCGCACGGCCTCGCTACACTCGGCGCACCCGAGCCGGAAGCGCTCGCCGCCGTCGACCGAAAGGGCACGCCATGATCCGGAAGATCCCGACCGTCCT
>DASVLN010000966.1:0-2564 GCA_036384855.1 Burkholderiaceae bacterium
GCCTGCCAGCTGCGCTCGATGCCGATGCGCTCGACCTCGTCGCTCGCGTCGCGCAGCCCCGCCGTGTCCACCACGTGCACCGGCACGCCGTGGATCTGGATCGTCTCGCTGACGCGGTCGCGCGTGGTGCCGGCGATCGGCGTGACGATGGCGAGCTCCGCGCCGGCCAGCGCGTTCAGCAACGAGCTCTTGCCGACGTTGGGCGCGCCGGCGAGCACGACGCGCAGTCCCTCGCGCAGCAGGGCGCCCTGGCGCGCGCGCCGCATGACGGCCTCGAGCTGCGCGTCGATCTCGGCGAGCTGGCGGCGCGCGCCCGCGCGCTCGAGGAAGTCGATCTCTTCCTCGGGGAAGTCCAGCGTCGCCTCGACCAGCATGCGCAGGTGCACGATGCGGGCCGCGAGGGCGTCGATCTCCTTCGAGAACGCGCCGGCGAGCGCCCGGCCGGCCGAGCGGGCCGCCGCTTCGGTGCTGGCGTCGATCAGGTCGGCGACGGCTTCGGCCTGGGCGAGGTCGAGCTTGTCGTTGAGGAAGGCGCGCGAGGTGAACTCGCCCGGCTGCGCGAGCCGCAGGCCGATCCCGCGGCCGGCCTCGAGCAGGCGCGCGAGGATCAGTTGCAGCACGACCGGCCCGCCGTGGGCCTGCAGCTCGAGGACGTCCTCGCCGGTGTAGGAATTCGGCGCCGGGAAGTGCAGCGCGAGGCCCTGGTCGATCGCCTCGCCACGGGCGTCGAGGAAGGGGCCGTAGTGCGCGACGCGCGGCATCAGCACGCGCCCGCATACCGCCTCGACCAGCGTCGACAGGTCGCGCCCCGAGGCCCGCACGATGCCCACCGCGCCGCGCCCGGGCGCGGTGGCGATGGCGACGATCGGGTCGTCGAACGCGGCGAGCCGGGCGGTCACGTCACCCCTTGACGACCTTCGCGTCGGACACGCCGTCCTTCTTCTTCGGGCCGTTGATCTGGCGGTTGATCAGCCACTGCTGCAGGATCGTCAGCAGGTTGTTCGTCACGTAGTACAGCACCAGGCCGGACGGGAACGAGAACAGCGCCGCGCTGAAGATCAGCGGCATGATCCACATCATGCGCGCCTGCGTCGGGTCGGCGGGCGTCGGGTTGAGCGCCACCTGCGCGAGGCCGGACAGCGTCATCAGCACCGGCAGGATCGCGTACGGATCCATGATGGACAGGTCGTGGATCCAGCCGATCCAGGGCGCGCCGCGCATCTCCACGGTCGAGGTCAGCACCGTGAACAGGGCGATGAAGATCGGCATCTGGATGAGGATCGGCAGGCATCCGCCGAGCGGATTGACCTTTTCCTCCCGGTAGATCTTCATCATCTCCTGCTGCATCTGCTGCGGGTTGTCCTTGTAGCGCTCGCGCAGTTCCTGGACGCGCGGGTTGACCGCCTTCATCTTGGCCATCGAGCGGTACGCGTTCGCGTTCAGGCTGTAGAACGCGATCTTCAGCAGGAACACCAGCACGACGATCGACCAGCCCCAGTTGCCGACGAAGCGGTGGATGAAGCTCAGCAGCGAGAACAGCGGCTGCGCGACGATCTTGAGCAGGCCGTAGTCCTTGACCTGCTGCAGGCCCAGCGGGGCGAGCAGGTCCTCCTCGCTCGGGCCGGCGTACAGCGTGGCCGAGACGGTCTTGCTCGCGCCCGGCGCGACCGTGCCGACGGGCGTGAACATCGCGGCGAAGTAGGTCGTCTCGCCGTGCACCTCGGGCCCGAAGTGACCGAAGCTGTAGCTGCGCGGCGCGTTCTCCGGCAGCACCCAGGCCGACGAGAAGTAGTGCTGCACCATCGCGATCCAGCCGTTGTTCAGCGTCTGCTTCGGGTCGACCGTGTCCTTCTCCTTGCCCTTGTCGATATCGGAGAAGCTGATCTTGTGGAAGGTGCCGTCGCGGTAGACCGACGGGCCGGTGTACGAGCTGGGGCCGTTGAAGTAGCCGCCCGCGGGCACGCGGCCGTCGCGCACGAGCTGCAGGTACAGGTCGGGGCTGATCGGCGCGCCCGAGTGGTTGACCACCTCGTGCGTCACGTCGACCGCGTAGCTGCCGCGGTGGAAGGTGTAGGTCTTGACCAGCTGGACGCCGTCGATCTCCGGCGACTCGAAGCGCAGGGCGAGCGTGTCCTTGCCGGGCGCGAGCGTGCGCTCGGTGCTCGCCAGGCGCATGACCGTCGTGTGCTGCGGCAGCGGGCGGCTGCTGTCCTTGAGGCTGAGGCCGGTCTGCGCGACGTAGTACTGGTTCGGCGCGGTGTCGAAGACCTGGACGTCGCCGTTCTTGACGGTGTCCGTCTTGATGCCGATCAGGCGCTTGGCCATGGCGACGATCTCGCTGTGGCTGTCGTTCTCCTGGTACTTCAGCAGGTCGAGGTCGACCAGGTCGCCGCCGCGCGTGTCCAGCGTCGCCTTGACGACGTCGGTCGTGATGGTGACGCGCTGCTCCGGGAACTCCGCCGCCGCAGCGGCCGCGGCAGAGGCGGCGGCCGCTGGCGTACCGGCGGCGCCGGCTTCGCGCACGACCGTCTTCGCCGGCGCCGTCGCGACGGGCCTGGGCACCG
>DASVLN010000967.1:0-6861 GCA_036384855.1 Burkholderiaceae bacterium
GCCCGCGGCGGTCAGCGCGCCGCCGCGGCCGCGGCGAGATCCGCCTGCGCGCGCGGGCCGGCGTAGCTGTCGTCGTCCCAGATCTTCGCGACCACGGCCTGCACCGCGGCGACCTTGGCCTCCGGCTGCGCCATCTTGTGCGCGAACGACGGCACCAGCGAATTGGCGAGCGAGGCGGCGACGAAGTAGCCGCTGGACTCGCGCGCGCAGTAGTCGAAGGACGCCATGTTGGCCCCCAGCGCGACCGGGATCGAGCCCTTGTTGCGGTTGAAGGTCTCCTGGAAGCTCGGGCTCATGATCGTGCGCGCGAGCGCCTTCTGCCCCTGCACGGCCTGCGGATCCTTCAGACGGAACATCGCGAAGCTGTCGATGTTGTAGATGTAGGACTCCCAGGTGCCGGGCGCGGCGGTGCAGATGAAGTCGGTCTCGGGCTTCTTGCCGGCGGCGAGGAACTCGCCCTTGGCCCAGTCGCCCATGATCTGCATCGCCGCCTGGCCCTTGATCACCATCGAGGTGGCGACGTTCCAGTCGCGGCCCGGCGCATCCTTGTCCGTGTACTGCTTCATGCGGCGGAAGGTGTCGATCACGCGCGACATCGTGGGGCTGCGCCATGCCGCCGGATCCATCTTCACGAAGGCCTGCTGGTAGAACTCGGGGCCGCCGACGCCCAGCAGCACGACCTCGAAGGTGGTCAGGTCCTGCCAGGGCTGGCCCCCGTGCGCGAGCGGGATGACGTGGATCTGCTTGAACTTCTCGGCCAGCGCGAAGAACTGGTCCCAGTTCTCCGGCACGCGGCCGCCGACCTGGCGCAGGAGGTCGCGGTTGATCCACAGCCAGTTGACCCGGTGCACGTTGACCGGCACCGCCGCCCAGTGGCCGTCGACCTTCATCTGCGCGGCGATCGTGCGCGGGAGCTTGACGTCCCAGTCGCCTTCCTGCGCGACGTCGTCGAGGTTGGCGAGCACGCCCTTGCGGCCCCAGTCCTGGATCGCCGGGCCCTTGATCTGCGCCGCCGTCGGCGGCTTGCCGGCGTCGACGCGCGCACGCAGCGCCGTCATCGCGGCGTCGCCGCCGCCGCCGGGGACGGCGAAATCCCGCCAGGTCACGCCCTGCTGGCCGAGCAGCCGCTTGAGCTCCTCGACCGACTTCGCCTCGCCACCCGAGGTCCACCAGTGCAGGACCTCGACTTCGGCCGCCTGGGCGGTCGCGAGGGGCAGGATGGCGCAGGCGAGCGCCGCCGTCGCGGCGGCTGCGAGCCGCCGCGCGCTCAGGGAGAGGGTCATGCGTTGTCTCCACCGGAGCCGCTCGCTGGCCGGGATGGCTGCGGCGCTCTCGGAACTTTTTATGAAATCAACGATAACCCATCGTTAATGGATGAACAGATCCTGAAACGCAAATCTTTCACTATCCCGGCCGCTTCGATGCGCGGCCCGCCATGAAAAAGGCGCCCGCAGGCGCCTTCCTCGAACGGCGGGCCAGCCTCACTCGCCCAGGTAGGCTGCGCGCACCTTGGGATCGTTCAGCAGCATCTCGGCCTCGCCATTCATCGTGACCTCGCCCGACTCCATCACGTAGCCGCGGTCGGCGATCGACAGCGCGCGGCTGGCGTTCTGTTCCACCAGCAGGACGGTCGTGCCCTGCTTGTGGATGGTCTCGACGACTTCGAAGATCTTGTCGACCATGATCGGCGACAGGCCCATCGACGGCTCGTCCAGCAGCAGCACCTTGGGACGCGCCATCAGCGCGCGGCCCATGGCCAGCATCTGCTGCTCGCCGCCGGACATCGTGCCGGCGAGCTGCTGCGCGCGTTCCTTCAGGCGCGGGAAGGTGGCGAAGACCTTCTCGATGTCGGCCTCGACCTCGTCGTCGTTGCGCACGTGCGCGCCCATCAGCAGGTTCTCGACGATGGTCATGCGCGTGAACGTTCCGCGGCCCTCGGGCACCATGATCAGGCCCTGCTTGACCAGGTCCCACGCGCCCTGGCCCCGGATCGACTTGCCGAGGAACTTGATGTCGCCGCCGGCCACCGGCTGGATGCCCGTGACCGCCTTGAGCGTCGTGGTCTTGCCCGCGCCGTTGGCGCCGATCAGGCTGACCAGCTCGCCGGCGCGCACTTGGAAGGACGCGCCCTTGACCGCCTGGATGCCGCCGTAAGCGACCCGCAGGCCTTCCGCCTCGAGGAGGATTTCTTGACTCATGTTGCGTGTGCTCCTCGTGCTCAATGCGGCTTGTGGCCGGCGCCGAGGTAGGCCTCGATCACCTTCTCGTTGCGCTGGACGTCGGCGGGCGTGCCCTCGGCGATCTGCTTGCCGTAGTCCAGGACGGTCACGCGGTCGCACAGGCCCATCACCAGCTTGACGTCGTGCTCGATCAGCAGGATGGTGCGGCCGTCGTTGCGGATGCGGTCGATCAGCTCGCGCAGCACGACCTTCTCGGTGGCGTTCATGCCGGCGGCGGGCTCGTCCAGCGCGATCAGCTTCGGGTCGGTCGCGAGCGCGCGGGCGATCTCGAGGCGGCGCTGGTCGCCGTAGGACAGCGTGCGCGCCTTGTACTCGGCGAAGCGGCCGATGCCGACGTAGTCCAGCAGCTCCTGCGAGCGCTGGCGGATCTCGGCCTCCTCCTTCTTGAAGTGCCCGGAGCGGAAGACCGCGCCGAACAGGCCCGAGTTCGTGCGCACGTGGCGGCCGACCATCACGTTCTCGATCGCCGTCATCTCGGCGAACAGGCGGATGTTCTGGAACGTGCGCGCGATGCCGGTCTTGGCGACCTCGTGCACCGCGGTCGGCTGGTAGGGCGCGCCGCCCAGCATGAAGCTGCCGGAATCGGGCGTGTACAGGCCGGTGATGACGTTGAAGAAGGTGGTCTTGCCGGCGCCGTTGGGGCCGATCAGGCCGTAGACCTGGCCGCCGTTGATCGTGATGCCGACGTCGGACAGGGCCTGCAGGCCGCCGAAGCGCTTGGAGACGCCGTTGACCTGGAGAACTGCGTTGCTCATGGTGCGGAGCTTCCTTTACTTGACGGTCGCGGGGGCGGGACTGGCCTTGCCGTGCTCCGGCGACGGCCACAGGCCGCGTGGCCGCAGCAGCATCACGACGATCATCGCCAGCGAGATGAGCAGCTGGCGCAGGATGGCCGCGTCGAGGCGCCCGCCGGTCATCTCCTGCAGCGGATCGGCGACGTAGCGCAGCACCTCGGGCAGGGCCGACAGCAGCAGCGCGCCGAGCAGCACGCCGGGGATGTGGCCGATGCCGCCGACGACGACCATCGCCACCACCATCACCGACTCCGGCAGCGTGAACGACTCGGGCGAGACGAAGCCCTGGAAGCCGCCGAACATCACGCCCGAGACGCCGCCGAAGGTCGCGCCCATGCCGAACGCGAGCAGCTTCATGTTGCGGGTGTTGATGCCCATCGCCTTGGCGGCGATCTCGTCCTCGCGGATGGCCATCCAGGCGCGGCCGATGCGCGAGCGTTCCAGGCGGTAGCAGACGAGCACGGCGAACGCCACCAGCAGCAGGAACAGGAAGTAGTACTGCGTCACCGAATGGACCTCGATGCCGGCGACCGTGTGATCCTTGCCGAGATCCATGCCCAGCAGGTGGATCGAGTCGATCGAGTCCAGGCCCTTGGGACCGTTGGTGATGTTGACCGGCGCGTCCAGGTTGTTCATGAACACGCGCACGATCTCCCCGAAGCCGAGGGTGACGATGGCGAGGTAGTCGCCGCGCAGGCGGAGGGTCGGCGCCCCCAGCAGCACGCCGAAGGTGCCCGCGACCAGCGCGCCCAGCGGCACGATCAGCCAGATCGAGATGTGCAGGCCGTTCGGGAACGCGCGCTTGAACGAGTCGAACGTGTCGGTCAGGTGGGGCGACGCGAGCTCGCCGAACAGGTAGGCGCCCACCGCGTAGAACGCGATGTAGCCCAGGTCGAGCAGGCCGGCGTAGCCCACGACGACGTTCAGGCCCAGCGCCAGCATCATGTACAGCAGCGCGGTGTCGAGGATGCGCACCCAGCCGTTGCCGAAGTACTGCGCGAAGAACGGCAGCAGCGCGAGCGCCGCGAGGCCGAGGACGAGGGTGACGAACTTGTTCTTCATCGGGTGTTCTCCTGGTTCGTCGCGGGTCAGGCGCGGTCGGCCACGCGCTCGCCGAGCAGGCCCTTCGGGCGCAGCGTCAGCACGAGGATCAGCACGATGAACGCGAAGATGTCCTGGTAGTTGGAGCCCAGCACGTCGCCGGTGAGGTCGCCGATGTAGCCGCTGCCCAGCGCCTCGATCAGGCCCAGCAGGACGCCCCCGACCATCGCGCCGGCGAGGTTGCCGATGCCGCCGAAGACGGCCGCCGTGAACGCCTTCAGGCCGGGCAGGAAGCCCATCGAGAACTGCGCGGTGCCGTAGTTGGAGGCGTACATCACGCCGGCCAGCGCGGCCAGGGCGGCGCCGATCACGAAGGTGGCGGAGATGACGTTGTCCGGCCGCACGCCCATCAGCGCGGCGACGCGCGGGTTCTCGGCGGTGGCGCGCATCGCGCGGCCCAGCTTGGTCTTGTTGACCAGCCACATCAGGCCGAACAGCGTGATCGCGGTGACGACCAGGATGGTGATCTGCGTGAAGTTGGTGACGGCGCCGCCGATGAAGATCGGGTCGTGCGGCAGCAGCGACGGGTACGAGTGGTAGTTCGGCTTCCAGATGATCATCGCGAGCGTCTGCAGCAGCAGGCTCATGCCCATCGCGGTGATCAGCGGGGCCAGGCGCGGCGCGTTGCGCAGCGGGCGGTAGGCGACCTTCTCGATCGTGAAGTTCAGGATCGAGCAGACGACGATCGCGGCGATCAGCGCGACCAGCAGCAGCAGCCATCCGGGCAGGCCCGCGTTGGCGAGCACCTCGGTGACCGACCAGCTGGTCAGGGCCCCCACCATCAACACTTCGCCGTGCGCGAAGTTGATCAGGTTGACGATGCCGTAAACCATCGTGTAGCCGAGTGCCACGAGCGCATACATGCTCCCGAGCACCAGCCCATTGATGATCTGCTGAATGAAGATATCCATCAGGGGTCTCCTGGATCTTGACCGCCGCGCGCGATCTCGGGTCGCGCGCGGGCCCTCACGTTTCGGCGCCGGCCGTCGCGGGGGCGGCGGGCAGGCGCCCGGCGGGGGTCACCCCCACTCGTTGGCGGGATTCTAGAAGTCCCCTGCCGCACAAGCGGACGGACTTACCCGCGTAGAACCGAACGACCCACTATTGACGAGGCCGAGGAACGGGCTTTCTTCGCCGGAGAGTCGTGTTGGACGGAGTTCGGTGAACTTTGCCCGGAGGCCGCACTCGAAGGCGCGCCGGCAGGCGTCGAGGCCGGGTCAGGGCTCTTCGCCCGGAAGCTCGGCGTCTGCGGGCGCGGGGGGTTCGCCGCGGCGCGCCTCGTCGTCCCAGCGGCGCAGCTGGGCCAGCTTGTCGGCGATCTTCGCCTCGACCCCGCGCGGCACCGGCCGGTACCAGCGCGGATCGGGCATGCCGTCCGGCAGGTAGGTCTCGCCCGCGGCGTAGGCGTTGGGCTCGTCGTGGGCGTAGCGGTACTCGTGGCCGTAGCCGAGCTCCTTCATCAGCCGCGTCGGTGCGTTGCGCAGGTGCACCGGCACCTCGCGGCTCTTGTCGGACTTCACGAACGCGCGCGCCGCGTTGTATGCGTTGTAGCCGGCGTTGCTCTTGGCCGCCACGGCCAGGTAGATCACGGCCTGCGCCAGCGCGAGCTCGCCTTCGGGGCTGCCGAGGCGCTCATAGGTCGTCGCGGCGTCGTTGGCCACCTGCATGGCGCGGGGATCGGCCAGTCCGATGTCCTCCCACGCCATGCGCACGATGCGGCGGGCGAGGTAGCGCGGGTCGGCGCCGCCGTCGAGCATCCGGCACAGCCAGTACAGCGCGCCGTCCGGGCTGGAGCCGCGCACGGACTTGTGGAGCGCCGAGATCTGGTCGTAGAAATTGTCACCGCCCTTGTCGAAGCGGCGCGCGTTCAACGTCAGCGCGTTCTGCACGAAATCGGCGTCGATGCGCGTGACGCCCGCGGCGCCGGCCGCCGTCCCGGTCTGCTCCAGCAGGTTGAGCAAGCGGCGCGCGTCGCCGTCCGCGTAGCCGACGAGCGTGTCCCGGGCGAGCTCGTCGAATTCGAGCCCGTGCAGCGCGCCCGCCTGCGCCCGCGCGAGCAAGGCCTTCAGCTCGTCGTCGGTCAGCGGCTTGAGCACGTAGACCTGCGCCCGCGACAGCAGCGCGGAGTTGACCTCGAACGACGGGTTCTCCGTCGTCGCGCCGATGAAGGTGACGAGGCCGTTCTCGACGTAGGGCAGGAGCGCGTCCTGCTGCGACTTGTTGAAGCGGTGGATCTCGTCGACGAACAGGATCGTGTGCCGGCCGTGGGCCTGGTTGACCTGCGCCTGCTCCATCGCGGCGCGGATGTCCTTCACGCCCGAGAACACGGCCGACAGCGCGATGAAGGCGCAGTCGAACGCGGTCGCGGTGAGGCGGGCGAGCGTCGTCTTGCCCACGCCCGGCGGCCCCCAGAAGATCATCGAGTGCGGCTTGCCTGACTGGAACGCGAGCCGCAGCGGCCTGCCCTCGCCCAGCAGGTGCGACTGGCCGATCACCTCGGCGATCGTCTTCGGGCGCAGGCTTTCCGCCAGCGGGGCGGCGGGGTCAAGCTTGAAAAGGTCATCCATGGGCTGCGTTCTTGTTGTCCATCTTGCCTATGTATGGCCGGCGCAGGAAAAAGCAAATGAGAAGCGCAAGTGGCTTACTGGTTGACGACCTCGGCACCCTTCGGCACGTCGAACCTGAACGTCTGCGCACCAAGCGCCGGATTACGCTGGAAGCTCGTG
>DASVLN010000968.1:0-1931 GCA_036384855.1 Burkholderiaceae bacterium
CGCGGGTCGTCGCAGCGGCGCGCCAGTTCCTCGACCAGCACCCCGAGCGCCCGCCGGTCCAGCCGCACGAGCGCCTCGGCCAGGGCCGGATCGTCGCCAGGCAGCAGCGACGCGGCGCCGAAGTCGCCGAGCAGCGCATGCCCGGTGGCGTCGACGAGCAGGTTGTGCGCGTACAGGTCGCCGTGCAGGACGCCGCGCGCGTGCAGGTGGGCGAGCGCATCGGCGACGCCTTGCGCGATCGCCCGGGCGACCGGGGCGGCGAGGCGCGGGCCGTCAGGATAGACGTCGCGGGTGCAGCTGGCGAGGCTGGGCGGGCCGGCGAGGTTGCGGTAGCCGGCCGGGATGCGGCGCATCACGAGTCCGCGTGCCTCCTGCGGATGGCCGGCGACGACGCCAAGGACACCGATGATGTCCGGATGCGAGCCCGCGGCGACGCAGGCAGCCATCTCGCTGGCGGGCAGGCCGTCGCTCGTCACCTCGCCCTTGAACAGCTTGACCGCCAGGGCCGCGCCGTCGAACGTCGCCGCATGGATGATGCCGGAGGCACCCTCGCCCAGGCGCGCGCCGACGGACAACGCGTCCCAGGCGACGTCCGGCACTGGCGCATGGGCGAGCGCCCGCGCCTCGTCGCCGGCGTTGAAGGGGTTGCCGCCGAAGGCGATCCACGCGAGCCGCGGCAGCGCGAGCAGCGCGCCGGGCAGCGCGTCGGCGCGGCGCTCGAAGCGGTTGGCGGCCAGGCGCACGAGCTCCAGCCGCTGCCATCCCGACGGGTCGGGCAGGCGCGCGAGCCGGTTGCCGGCCAGCATCAGCTTCTGCAGCCGCGTGCACGCGGTGAGCGAGTCGGGCAGCGACTCGACGCGGTTGTCGGTGAGGATCAGCCAGCGCAGCGAGGCCGGCAGCGCCGCCGCCGGCACGTGCGCGATCGCGTTGGCCTTGAAGCCGCAGATGTCGAGCTCGCGGCACCGGCCGAGCACGTCCGGCAGCGCGGCGAAGCGGTTGTCCGACGCGAACAGCACGCGCAGCCGGTGCAGGCGCTCGAAGCCCGGCGGCAGCGCCTCCAGTCGGTTGCCGGACACGTCGAGCGTCTCCAGGGTGTCGCCGAGCGCCAGCACCTCGGGCGGCACCTCGTCGAGGCCGGCCTGGCGCAGGTCGAGGCGGGTCGCGCCGGCCAGGCGGCCGGCGCGCAGGTCGGCGAGGGTGGCGTGCGGGTCGTGCGGTGCGATCATCGGGCGGGATTGTCCGCGCTCCGCGCCAAGCCTCGCGTCAGGCGGCGCGGGCAGGATGCGGTCATCGCCCACCCGGACAACGACGAAGGAGACGCCATGGCAGCGACCGCCGAGGACTTCATCCGCGAGTCCCTCGAGGATCCCGAGACCTTCTGGACCCGCGAGGCCGCGCGCATCGACTGGCAGCGGCCGTTCGACCGCGTCTGCGACACCTCGCGCCCGCCCTTCGTGCAGTGGTTCCCGGGCGGCCTGACCAACCTCTGCCACAACGCCGTCGACCGCCACGCCGCGTCGACGCCGGACCGCGACGCGCTGGTGTGGGTCTCGACCGAGGTCGACCTGGAGAAGCGCTGGACCTGCGCCGAGCTGCTGCGCGAGGTGCAGGCGATGGCGGCGGCGCTGCAGGAGCTCGGCGTGCGCCAGGGCGATCGCGTGCTGCTGTACCTGCCGATGATCCCGGAGGCCGCGTTCGCGATGCTCGCCTGCGCGCGCCTGGGGGCGATCCACTCGGTGGTGTTCGGCGGCTTCGCCAGCGCGAGCCTCGCCGCGCGCATCGACGACGCGAAGCCGACGGTGATCGTGAGCGCGGACGCGGGCTCGCGCGGCGGCCGGGTGATCGCGTACAAGCCGTTGCTGGACGCCGCCATCGAGCAGGCCGCGCACCGGCCCGCGCGCGTGCTGCTGGTCGACCGCGGGCTGGCGCCG
>DASVLN010000969.1:0-5483 GCA_036384855.1 Burkholderiaceae bacterium
CCCGGCGGCAGGCTGGCGGCCCGCTGCGGACGCGAGCACGGATCGCTCGCGTAGGGATCGTCCCGGCCGTCCGTCGACGGCGGCGGTGCGACCTGCTCGCGCGGATCGCGCGCCGCCGCAGGCGCCGGCCGCGCCTGCGGACACGGCACCTGCTGGAACGTCGTCGAACCGTCGGCCTGGCGGCACTTGTAGACCTGCGCCCCGGCCGCCAGTGGCGCCGCGGCGAGCGCGAACAGCAGGACGAGCGAGCCGTCCCGCGAGGATGCGTGTCGCATTCGAGTGGTTTCCCCCTGCTGCCTTCGTGGCGCATCATCCCACGGGCGACCGGCCCGGCTGGGGGCCTGCGGCCGCGGCCGCGGCCGTGAAGGATGCCCGCTCACTGCCGTCCTGCCCGAGCGCACGCCGTTTGCCCAGGCCGCGTGACGGCCCTGGTCGCGCAGCGGCGTCGTCACCGTGGCGTGCGGCTGCCGGCTGGACGCCCGTGCAGGTGGCCCGGCAGCCCTGGTCCGATGGCCGGCCGGAACCTCACGCCGCCCATGCTGCGCAGACGCCATGGCCGGGCTGCTCCCGCGATACATTCCGGCCAGTGCTCGACCGCCCCGACGAACCAAGATCTTCCGGAGACTTCCGCCCATGCCCAGCTCGACCGAACGCGCCTCCACGGGAGTTGCCGGCCTGGACGCCATCCTGCACGGCGGCCTGATCCCCCGGCGGATCTACCTCGTCGACGGCAACCCGGGCGCGGGCAAGACCACGCTCGCGCAGCAGTTCCTGCTCGACGGCCGGCGCCAGGGCGAGCGCTGCCTCTACATCACGCTGTCGGAGACCGAGGAAGAGTTGCGGCACGGGGCCGAGTCGCACGGCTGGTCGCTCGACGGCATCGACATCCTCGAACTCGCGGAGTCCGACCCGGAC
This sequence comes from Burkholderiaceae bacterium, assembly GCA_036384855.1. Classification (GTDB taxonomy): domain Bacteria; phylum Pseudomonadota; class Gammaproteobacteria; order Burkholderiales; family Burkholderiaceae_C; genus Scleromatobacter. The sequence continues at coordinate 916 of DASVLN010000969.1, forward strand.
GCCCACGACGACGGCGAGCTCACGATGTTCCATCCCTCGGAAGTCGAGCTCGGCCAGACGATGCGGCGCGTGCTGCAGGCGATCGAGCGGCTCGAGCCGCAGCGGCTGGTGTTCGACTCGCTGTCCGAGATGCGCCTGCTCGCGCAGGGCGCGCTGCGCTACCGGCGCCAGATCCTCGCGCTCAAGCAGTTCTTCGTCGGCCGCGGCTGCACGGTGCTGCTGCTCGACGACCGCACCTCCGAGGGCCCCGACCTGCAGCTGCAGAGCATCGCCCACGGCGTGGTGTCGCTGGAACACGTCGCACCGGTCTACGGCCGGGCCCTGCGCCAGCTGCGCGTCGTGAAGTTCCGCGGCAGCGACTTCAGCAGCGGCTATCACCAGATGCGCGTGCACCGGGACGGGGTCGAGGTCTTCCCGCGGCTGTCGGCGGCAGACCACGGCACCCCGTTCGAGGCCGGCCGGCTCGCGAGCGGCGTCGCGGAGCTGGACGCCCTGCTCGGGGGCGGCATCGAGATCGGCTCCAGCACGCTCGTCGTCGGGCCGGCGGGCTCGGGGAAGTCGACCCTCGCGCTGCAGTACGCGTGCGCCGCCGCGCGCCGCGGCCACCATGCGCGCGTGTTCACCTTCGACGAGTCGCGGCAGACCATGCTCGCGCGGCTGCGGGCGCTCGGCATGATGCTGGAGGACGGCTCGGGACCCGGCCAGGTGGCGGTACACCAGGTCGACCCGGCCGAGATCACGCCAGGGCAGTTCGCGCACATGGTTCGCGACGCCGTGGAGCGCGACGACGCGCGCGTGATCGTGATCGACAGCCTGAACGGCTACGTCAACGCGATGGTGGACGGCCACTACCTGACCGCGCAGCTGCACGAGCTCCTGTCCTACCTCGGCAACCTGGGCGTCACCTCGTTCCTCATCGCCGCGCAGACCGGCATGGTCGCCGGCCAGATGGGGACGCCGGGCGACGCCAGCTACCTGGCCGACTGCGTGATCTACCTGCGCTTCTTCGAGCACGGCGGCCAGATCAAGAAGGCGATCTCGGTGCTGAAGATGCGCACCGGGGCGCACGAGGCGGCCATCCGCGAGCTGCGCTTCGACACGACCGGCATCCACTTGAGCCCGCCGCTGACGCAGTTCCGCGGCATCCTCTCGGGCGTGCCCGTCGAGCTCGACGACCCGTCGCTCCTTGCCGGCGCGATCCCCTCACGTCGATGACCAGCACCCACGAGTACAGCGTCGCCGTGCTGCCGGCCACGCGCCGCGACGGCGTCGTCGCCGCCGAGCTGCTGCGCCGCGCCGGCGTCGACTGCCGGGTGGTGGCCGATGCGGCGGCCCTGCGGCGGGCCCTCGAGGGCGACCTCGGCGCCGTCGTCCTGGCCGACACGGCGCTGGCCGAACCGGGATTCGCCGCCGTCACCGATGCGCTCTCCCGCCAGCCGACCTGGTCGGAGGTGCCCGTGATCCTCATGAGCCGGGCCGGCGAGGCCGGGGAGCAGGACGGCGTCGCCGCGGTCGTCGACCGGCTGAACAACGTCACCGTGATCGACCGCCCGGCCTCGATCCGCACGCTCGTCAGCGCCGTCCAGACCGCGCTGCGCGCGCGGCGGCGCCAGTACGAGATCCGCGACCAGATCGCGGCGCTGAACGAGGCCCAGGAGGCGCTGCGGCAGTCCGACCGGCGCAAGGACGAATTCCTCGCGACGCTCGCCCACGAGCTGCGCAACCCGCTCGCCCCGCTGCGCTCGGCGCTGCAGGTGATGGAGCTGCGCAAGCCGGCGGACCCCGAGCAGGCCCGGCTGCTGGCCATGATGGACCGGCAGATGAACGTGATGGTGCGGCTGATCGACGACCTGCTCGACATCGCGCGCATCTCCAGCGGCAAGGTGACGCTGCGCCGCCAGCGGCTCGACCTGCGCAAGGTGATCGAGGCCGCGGCCGAGGCGGCGATGCCGGCGATCGCCGCCGCCGGCCATCGCCTGCGAGTCTCGCTGCCGGAGGCGCCGGTCCATGTGCTGGGCGACGCGACCCGGCTGGCGCAGGTGGTCGGCAACCTGTTGAACAACGCGACGAAGTACACGGGCCGCGGCGGCGACCTCTCGGTGACGCTCGACGCCGCCGGCGGCGACGCGACGATCGTCGTGCGCGACAACGGCGCCGGCATCCCGCCGGAGGTCCTCAAGCACGTGTTCGACATGTTCGCGCAGGTCAACCGCACGCTCGACCGCGCGCAAGGCGGGCTCGGGATCGGCCTGTCGCTCGTGCGCCAGCTCGTGGAGATGCACGGGGGCAGCGTCGATGCCGACAGCGACGGCGTCGACCGCGGCAGCACGTTCACGGTGCGGCTGCCGCGGCTGTCCGAGGGCGACGGCGATGCCATCGAGCGGCGCGGCGTGCGGCCGGAGCCGTCCGCGGCGGGGCCGCGCCTGAGCGTGCTCGTCGTCGACGACAACCGCGACGCGGCCGACACGCTCGCGCTCCTGCTCGCGGCCGCTGGCCACGAGGTGCATACCGCCTATGACGGCTTCCAGGCGCTCGCCTCGGCGGGTGCGCTGCGGCCCGGCGTCGTCTTCTGCGACATCGGCATGCCGGGGATGAGCGGCTACGAGGTCGCCGCCATGCTGCGCGCCGACGCGGCCAACGCCGGCACCACGCTGGTCGCCGTCACCGGCTGGGGCAACGACATCGACAAGCGCCTCGCCCACGAGGCCGGCTTCGATTTCCATCTGACCAAGCCCGTCCACGCCGGCGCGATCGCGGGCGTGCTGCACCGGCTGCCGCAGCGGGCGGCCGGGGACTGAACGCATGGACGAATCCGGCGCGCCCGGGCAGGCCGATCCCCGCCTGCCCGACATCGAGGAACTGCTCGCCCTCGACCTTCTCACCCTGCGCGACCACACGGAACGCGCCGGCGACCGCCTCGAGCCGGCGGCCCACCGGGCGCTGCTCGTGGGCACGCAGGCGCTGTCCGAGACGATCGGCGTGCGCCGCGGCGGCGCGCTCGCGGCGTACGCGATGCTGAGCCCGCAGCCGGACGGCTGCTGGTTCGTCTCCGGCTTCAACATCCATCCCGCGCATCGCGACGCGAGCGTCCTGCGCGCGCTCTTCGCGGCGATCGCGCGGCTTGCACGGCGGCGCGCCATCGCGTCGCTGCGCAGCCACGTCTACAAGACGAACGCGCGCTCCCTCGCGTTCCACCGGAGGCTCGGCTTCCGCGTCACGCGCGAGAACGCGAAGGCCGTCGAGTTCACGGCGACGCTCGACGAACTTCGCGGCGCCAGCCGCGCCGTCCGCGCGGCCCGCCCGGGTGCGGACTGAGTCCGGCCCTGGCGCGGCCGCCCAGGCACGGCGGGTGCCCGCGACGCAGGGCCATGGGACTCCGAGGAAAGCTGGTCGCGCTGTTCTTCGTCGGCTTCGCATTGACGTGCAGCGTGGGCATCGGCCTGCTGATCCACAACCTCGGCTCCGACTTCGCCGAGCTGGAGCATCGCGAGGCGCTGCGGCTGAACGACCAGCTCGTGCGCAACTTCAAGGCGGAGCTCGAGCACCTGGACGAGCTCGACACCGACTGGGCGGACTGGGCCGGCATGTACGCGTTCGCGCAGACACTGTCGCCCGAGTTCGCCGACGCCGAGGTCGGCACGGGCGCGCTCGCGAGCGCGAAGCTGAGCTTCGTCGCCCTCTTCGACAACCGTCACCGACGCGTCTTCCTGCGCGCCGCGGCGGATCTCGTCGACCAGGAGTCCAACCGCGGCCTCGCACGCACGCTGGAGGCGATGGAGCGCCTGTTCGATGCCCAGGGCACGCGCAACACGTGCAGCCTGCATGCCGCCGACGGCGAGGTCTACCTGCTGTGCTGGCAGGACATCCACCTCAGCGACGGATCGGGCCCGGCGCACGGCACGCTGCTGCTCGGGCGGCTGCTGGACGCGCGGATCCTGCAGCGGATCCGCAACCAGAGCGGCCTCGACTTCGCGATCGAGCGGACGTTCGCGGACACCCTGCCGGCCGGCGCCCGCACGGACGGCCGCGCGGTCTCGACCGACGACCTCTCGCTCGGCGGCGCCGACCGCCACACGCTGACGGGCCGGATGCTCGACGCCGCGGGCCAGCCGGTCTTCCTGTTCCACATCCGCGTGCCCGCCGACATCGAGCGCAGCGGTCGGCAGATCACGTGGCGGGTGGTGGCGGTGGTCGCGGTGGGCGCGCTGCTGGGCGGCCTGGTGCTGGTGCTGGGCACGCAGGTGCTGCTGGTGCGGCCCCTGCAGCGCATGGAGCGCCAGCTGCGCGACGTCGGCGCCGCGGGCGGGTGGCCGGAGCAGATCGCGGCCGCGCCGGGCGGCGACGAGATCGCGACCCTCGGCCGGACGATCAACCGCATGCTTCGGGCGCTGCGCGAGCAGGGGCAGGCGCTCGAGCGGCAGTCGCTGACCGACGCGCTGACCCGCCTGGCCAACCGGCGCGCCTTCGACCGCGCCCTGGTCGCGGCCGTCGGCCACGGCCGGCGCAGCGGCGCGGCGCTGTCGCTGCTGATCCTCGACGTCGACCACTTCAAGGCCTACAACGACCGC
>DASVLN010000970.1:0-4487 GCA_036384855.1 Burkholderiaceae bacterium
CGGCGAGGACGCGCCCGGGGCGGCCGCGTAGGGAAAGGCCGCGGCCACGGGCGCGGCGGGGCGCTCGTAGCGCGGCGCCATGCTGGAACAGGCCGCCAGCGAACCCGCGGCCAGCGCGAGCACGCCGCGGCGCGCGAAGGAACGAACGCTCATCGGGGATCTCGTCGTGGTCACGTCGTCAATGCTTGAAGGAGCGCGAGTGCGCGACGTCGAACTCGTGCTGGCGCCGGCTGCCCTTGAAGACGCGGCGCACCAGCACGAAGAACAGCGGCACGAACAGCACGCCCACCAGCGTCGCGGTGGCCATGCCGCCCATCACGCCGGTGCCGATCGCACGCTGGCTCGCGGAGCCCGCGCCGCGCGAGATCGCCAGCGGCAGCACGCCCAGCATGAACGCGAGCGAGGTCATGATGATCGGGCGGAAGCGCAGCCGCACTGCCTCGAGCGCGGCATCGGTGGCGCTCTTGCCCTGCGCCTGCAGGTCCTTCGCGAACTCGATGATCAGCACCGCGTTCTTCGCCGACAGGCCGATGATGGTGATCAGGCCGACCTTGAAGTACACGTCGTTGGAGAAGCCGCGCGACCAGGCGCCCAGCAGCGCGCCGAGCACGCCCACCGGCACGACCAGCAGCACGGCGGCCGGGATGGACCAGCTCTCGTACAGCGCCGCCAGGCACAGGAACACCGCCAGCAGCGAGAACCCGAGCAGGATCACCGCCGTCGAGCCGGAGAGCTTCTCCTCGCGCGACTGGCCCGTCCACTCGAAACCGAAGCCCTGCGGCAGCTGCGCCGCGAGGCGCTCCATCTCGGCCATCGCCTCGCCGGTCGAATGGCCGGGCGAGGCGTCGCCCGCGATGCGCATCGCCGGGTAGCCGTTGTAGCGGATGCTCTGCACCGGGCCGGTGATCCATTCGGCGGTCGCGAAGGCGGACAGCGGCACCGGCTGGCCCGAGGAGTTCAGCGCGTTCAGGCGCAGCAGGTCCTCGGCCTGCATGCGCTCGGCCGCGTCGGCCTGCACGACGACGCGCTGCAGGCGGCCGGCGTTCGGGAAGTCGTTGACGTAGGCCGAGCCGAAGCCGGTCGAGATCGCCGAGTTGATGGCGTCGAAGGTCACGCCCAGGCTCGCCGCCTTCTCGCGGTCGATCGTCAGGCGCAGCTGGGAGGCGTCCTCCAGGCCGTCGGGCCGCACGCCGGCGAGGATCGGATCCTTCATCGCCGCGCCCAGCAGCTGGTTGCGCGCGGCCAGCAGCGCCGCGTGGCCGGCGCCGGCGCGGTCCTGCAGGCGGAACGCCCAGCCGGAGGCGGTGCCCAGCTCGGGGATCGGCGGCGGGCTGAGCGCGAAGATGAACGCGTCGCGCACGCGCGAGAGCGCGCCCATCGCGCGGCCGGCGATGGCCTGGGCCGAGTGCTCCTGGCCGCGGCGCTGGTCCCAGTCCTTGAGGGTGACGAACGCGAGCGCCGCGTTCTGGCCCGAGCCCGCGAAGCTGAAGCCCAGCACGCCCACCATGCTCTGCACCTCGGGCTGCTTGAGCACGTAGCCCTCGATCTGCTTGACGACCTCCAGCGCGCGGTTGCGCGTGGCACCCGGCGGCAGCTGCACGTTGACGATCAGGTAGCCCTGGTCCTCGCCCGGGAGGAACGAGGTCGGCAGCTTCCAGAAGAACAGCGCCACGGCGGCCAGCACCGCGAGGTAGGCGAACATCATGCGGCCGGTGCGGTGCAGGACATGGCGCACGCCGTTCTCGTAGCGCTTGGCGGTGCGGTTGAAGCTGCGGTTGAACCAGCCGAAGAAGCCGCGCTTCTCGTCGTGGTGGCCGGCCTGCACCTGGCGCAGCAGCACGCCGCACAGCGCGGGCGTCAGCGACAGCGCCATGAACGCCGACAGCGCGATCGAGGCCACCATCACCGTCGAGAACTGGCGGTAGATGTTGCCCACCGAGCCGGCGAAGAACGCGAGCGGCACGAACACCGAGATCAGCACCACCGTCACGCCGACGATCGCGCCCTGGATCTGGCTCATCGCCTTCTTGGTCGCCTCGACCGGCGGCAGGCCCTCCTCGCTCATGATGCGCTCGACGTTCTCGACCACCACGATCGCGTCGTCGACCACGATGCCGATCACGAGCACCATGCCGAACATCGTCAGCACGTTGATCGAGTAGCCCATCGCCAGCAGCACCGCGAAGGTGCCCAGCAGCGCGACCGGCACGACGATGGTCGGGATGATCGTGTAGCGCCAGTTCTGCAGGAACACGAACATGACGACGAACACGAGCGCCACGGCCTCGAGCAGCGTCTCGACCACCTGCGAGATCGAGATCTTGATGAAGCGCGAGCTGTCGTAGGGGATGCTGTACTTCACGCCTTGCGGGAAGTAGCGCTGCAGCTGGGCCATCTTGTCCTTGATCGCCTGCGCGGTCTGCAGCGCGTTGCCGGTGGGCGAGAGCTGCACGCCGATGCCGGTCGAGGGATGGCCGTTCAGGCGCGCCGAGGTCGCGTAGGTCTGCGCGCCGAGCTCGATGCGCGCGACGTCGCGCAGGCGCACGCTGGAGCCGTCGGGATTGGCGCGCAGCACGATCGCGCCGAACTGGTCGACGTTGGTCAGCTGGCCCTGCACGACCACCGTCGCGGTGATGCCCTGCTGCGTCAGGTTGGGCAGGTCGCCCACGGCGCCGGCGGCGACCTGGGCGTTCTGCGCCGCGATCGCCGCGTCGACCTGCGCCATCGACAGCTTGAAGCCGACCAGCTTCTGCGGGTCGACCCAGATGCGCATCGCGCGCTCGGTGCCGAACAGCTGCGCCTGGCCGACGCCGGGGATGCGCTGGATCTCCGGCAGCACGTTGCGCGAGGCGTAGTCGCCGAGCGCGACCGGGTCGTAGGCCGGGTTGTCGGAGGACAGGATCGTGAACAGCAGGAAGTTCGAGCGCGCCTTGTCGACGCGCACGCCCTGCTGCGTCACCGCCGCGGGCAGGCGGGGCGCCGCGCGCGACAGGCGGTTCTGCACGTCGACCTGCGCGAGGTCGGGATTGGTGCCGGGCTGGTAGCTGATCGTGATCGAGCCGGTGCCGTTGGCCTGGCTGACCGACTCCATGTAGATGAGGCCCGGCGAGCCGTTCATCTCCTGCTCGATGACGGAGATCACCGCCTCGTCCATCGTCTGCGCCGAGGCGCCGGGATAGGTGGCGTTCAGGACGATGGTCGGCGGCGCGACCGGCGGGTACTGGGCGATCGGCAGCTGCGTGATCGCCACGCTGCCGCCCACGAGGATGAACAGGGCGATGACCAGCGCGAAGATCGGGCGGTCGATGAAGAACTTGGACATGGGGGAGCGCGCCTCGGGTTCTTCTTCAGCGGCTGGCCGCGCTCGCCGCCGGCGCCGCGGCGGCCGGCGCGGATGCGGCGCTCCACGGCACCGGCTTGACCGTCACGCCGGGCCGCAGCTTCTGGAAGCCGTCGACCATCACCTGCTCGCCCGCCTTCAGGCCGGACAGCACGATCCAGTCGCCGCCGTCGACGCCGCCCAGCTTGAGCGGCCGCGGCGAGACCACGCCCTGCGCGTCCACCACCATCGCGACGTCGCCCTGCGGCGTGCGGTTGACGGCCTGCTGCGGCAGCAGCACCGCGCCGTCGACCTCCGACTGCGCGAGCCGGCCGCGCACGTACATGCCGGGCAGCAGCGTGCCGTCCGGGTTGGGCACCTCGGCGCGCACCACGACCTGGCCGGAGGTCGGATCCACGGTCAGGTCGGAGAACAGCAGCCTGCCGGCCTGCGGCGCCGGGCTGCCGTCGTCCAGCGTCAGGTGCACGGGAATCGAGCTGCCGGTCGACTTCGCCTTGCCCGACGCGAACGCGCGGCGCAGGCGGGTGATGTCGGCGGCGGGCTGCGTGAAGTTGGCGTAGACGGGGTCGATCTGCTGGATCAGCGCGAGCTGCGTGGCCTCGCTGGCGCTCACCAGCGCGCCCTCCGTGACCAGCGCCTGGCCGATGCGGCCGCTGATCGGCGCGGTGACGGTCGCGTAGTCGAGGTTGAGCTGCGCGGTCTGCACGGCCGCCCTGGCCGCCGCGACGTCGGCCTCGCCCTGCGCGGCGGCCGAGGTCGCGTTGACGAAGTCCTGCTGGCTGATCGCGTTGGCCTCGCGCAGCGGCTTGTAGCGCGCGACGAGCTGCGCCGCCTGCTGCGCGTTGGCCTGGGCCTTGGCGAGCGCGGCCTTCGCGCTGTCGAGCGCGGCCTTGTACGGCGCCGGGTCGATCAGGAAGAGCGTCTGCCCGGCCTTGACCTGGCTGCCCTCGACGAACAGGCGCTTGAGCACGATGCCCGTCACCCGCGCGCGCACCTGCGCCACGCGCGAGGCCTCGATGCGGCCGGGCAGCTCGGTCGGCACCGCGACCACCCGCGGCGCGACCGTCACCACGCCGACTTCCGGCGGCGGCATCTGCGGCGGCGGCGCCGGCTTGTCGCAGCCGGCGAGCGCGAACGCGAGCGCGGC
>DASVLN010000971.1:0-2822 GCA_036384855.1 Burkholderiaceae bacterium
CGCGCTCGCCGCACGCGGCCTGCCGGGCGAGCGCATCTTCATGGCCGCGCCTCGGCTGCAGGGCCGCGACGGCGCCGCGCGGCCGCCGGACTGGCAGCCGCACGTGGTGCTCGCGCTGACCACGAGGTGAGTCGGCGCGGCGCCCGGCGTCAGTCGATGCGCGTGACCTTCGTGCCCTGCAGCGTGAGGTCGGCCATCAGGCCGGCGTTGGTCATCACGAAGGCGACGGTCGGGGCGTGTTCGGCGTTCGCGTCGATCGCGCCGTTGGCGCCGACCTTCAGCACGGCGACGGAGGCGTCGACGCCGCCGCTCCAGCCGTGGCTCGCGCGGAAGCGGTCGAGCGCATCCTGCGTCATGAACAGGAACACGAGCGCCCGCGACTGCGCGCCGATCTGCCAGCCCACCGAGCCGGTGGTCGTGCGGTAGTAGCCCTCGATCGCGCCGCCGGTGCGCAGCTCGCCCTCGCCGTACGCGCCGCCCACCACCAGGCCGGCCGCGATCACGCGCGGGAAGATGAGCACGCCGCGCGCCTTGGCCACGAGCTCGCGGCTGCCCGGCGTCGTCGCGTACAGGCGCTCGAGGGTCTCGTGGTAGCCGGCGTCGATGCTCTTGCGGCCCTCCGCGGTCGAGGCGCCCGGGCGCTCGGCGCCGGTCACGCTGGCGGTGGACGAGCAGCCCGCCGCGGCGGCGAGGGCGACGGCGGCGAGTCCTGCCTTGAGGATGGCTTGCAGTTTCATGGGTTCTCCTTGCGAGGCCGGCGGCGCCGGCGTGTCGCGCCGCAGGCAGCAATCCCGGTGCCCGGCCGGGACGCGGGCATGTCCGCTGCCGTGCGCTTGACCTGCCGCCGCCGATCGGGGGCAGAATCGCGGCTGGCCGGCAGCGCACGGCCCTCGACGAACAAACGCCGATCCGGGAGGACGATGCAAGCGAGCGGTGAGACCTCGACCGCGCGGTCCGCCGCGCCGCGGCCGGCCGCGCAGCCCTGGGCGTCCGCCGGGCTGCTCTGGGGCGGCGTGGTCGTCCTCGTCGCGATCGCGGCCTTCCTCGCGTTCTCGCTCAAGGCGAGCCACGACCGCTACCAGGCCAACGCGGCGAGCCAGCTCGAGAACCTGACGCTCAACCTGGACCGCTACTTCTTCGCGCGCCTGCAGTCGGCCGACCTGGTGCTGCAGGCCGCGGTGCGGGAATACGAGCAGGATCGCGGCGACCCGCGCAAGGCCGCCGACTTCGAGGCGCTGCTCGCCCAGCTGCAGCAGGAGCTGCCCGGCGCGCCCGCGATCCGCGCCGTCGACGCGCAGGGCGTGGTGCGCTTCGGCCCCGGCAGCGACGGCCCCCGCGCGCTGAACATCGCCAACCGGCGCTTCTTCCGCGAGGCGATGGAGACGCCGGGGCTGGTGGTCGGGCTTCCGCTGAAGTCGCGCCTCACCGAGCGCTGGATCGTGCCGCTCGCGCGCCGGCTGCCCGGCGTCGACGGCAAGCCGGGCGGCGTGGTCTACCTGCCGCTGGAGCTGGAAGACGTCGCGCGCGTGGTGGCGCCGCTGAACATCGGCGAGCACGGCGTCATCGTGCTGTTCACGCCGCGCATGGAGGTGCTGCTGCGCCGCCCCGCACTGCCGCTGCTGGGCGACGAGCGACCGGTGCAGTTCCAGGCGCCCGAGATGCGCGCGGCCTTCGCCGCTGGCAAGCTCGCCACGCTGATCTCGGCGCGTTCGACGATCGACCAGCGCGTGCGCACGACGATGTACCGCCAGATCGAGTCCTACCCGGTCTACGTGCTGGTGGGCTTCTCCGACGACGACGTCTTCGCGCCGTGGTGGCGGGAGGTGGCGCTCGCGGTGGTGGTGTGGTGCGCGCTCGCGGCGAGCGCCGTGCTGCTGCTGTCCGCGCTGCGGCGCGCGTCGCGGCAGCAGGCGCTCGCGCTCGAGGAGCAGCGCCTGCTCACCGAGCGCGCCGACGCCGCGAGCCGCGCGAAGAGCGCCTTCCTCGCCAACATGAGCCACGAGATCCGCACGCCGATGAACGCCATCATCGGCCTCACGCACCTGATGGCCCGCGACGTGCGCGACGACGTGCAGAAGGACCGCCTCGCCAAGGTCGACGACGCGGCCCGCCACCTGCTGCAGGTGATCAACGACATCCTCGACCTGTCCAAGATCGAGGCCGGCAAGATGGTGCTCGAGCAGGCCGAGTTCTCGCTGGACCTGCTGCTCGGGCGCGCGCTCGAGATGATCGCCAACCAGGCGCACGCCAAGGGCCTGGAGCTGGTGCTCGACAGCACGCGCGTCCCCGACCTGCTGCGCGGCGACCCGACGCGGCTGTCGCAGGCGCTGATCAACCTGCTGTCCAACGCCGTCAAGTTCACCGAGCGCGGCTGGATCCGCCTGGGCGTCGAGATCGTCGGCCATTCGCCCGGCGGCATCGAGCTGCGCTTCGAGGTCCAGGATACAGGGCCCGGTATCTCGGCATCGCAGCAGGCGGCGCTGTTCTCGGCGTTCGAGCAGGCCGACACGACGACGACGCGCCGCTTCGGCGGCACGGGGCTGGGCCTCGCGCTGACGCGCCACCTCGCGCAGATGATGGGCGGGACGGCGGGGCTGTCCAGCGTCGTCGGGCAGGGCAGCCGGTTCTGGTTCACGGCCAGGTTCGAGCGCCCTGCGCAGCGCGAGGAACGCGCGAGCGACCTGCCAGCGGGCCTGCGGGCGCTGCTGGTCGACGACCTGCCGCAGGCGCGCGACGCGCTCGGCGAGCAGCTGCGCCGGCTCGGCTTCGAGGTCGACGCCTGCGCCGACGGGCACGCGGCGCTCGACCGCGCGACGCGCGAG
>DASVLN010000972.1:0-2601 GCA_036384855.1 Burkholderiaceae bacterium
GGGGTGCAGGGCGAGGGCTCGCTGCGGCACGTGATGTGGCGGCCGATCGAGCGCGCCGCCTGGGAGCCGCCGGTGGCCGGCGACCCGGGGCTCGAATGGGTGGAGGCCGACGACCTCGAGACGCAGCGGCGCCTGCTGGCCGAGGGCAGCATCGGCGTGCGCATGCGCGACGGCAAGGCGGCGATCGGATTCGCGCGGCCCCCGGGCCCGTAGCCGCCCGCGGCCGGGCGTGGCATCGCGCGGCTCTTGCGCGTTGCGTGCGGGCCGCATTCGTTCCGCTTCGCGCAAGGTTCGGGCCTCGCCTGGACGCGGGTCATGGCCCGGACATCGATGCTGCCTAAGTTCCCCTGGCCCCGGCCGCCAGCGCGGCGCGCCGGGGTGCCGCGGCGGACCTGCTCCCGCGGCCTCCACGACGAAACCCAGAGGAACTCGCACGCACCATCGCCATCCCGTCGCCCTTGCGGCGCTCGCCGTCCTCGCGACGCTCGCCGGCGCCGCCCGCGCCGGCGGCTTTTCCGCCGGCAACCTGATCGTCTCGCGCACGGTCTACGCCGGCGACGCGTCCACCGTCGCCGTCGGCCAGGCGCTGCCCGGCGGCGGCAAGGCCATCGCCGACGGCTCGTTCCCCAACGTCTTCAAGAACGAGTCGCCCGATCCCTCGTTCGGCATCACCGCGCCGGTCTTCCTCGACCAGCTCACGCAGTCGGGCGCGCACGTGAGCACGCTCGCGATCGATCCCGCGCGGCTGACGACGAGCTTCGCGTCGAAATCCGAGCTGGGCCTGAACATCTCGCAGGACGGCAGGTCGGTCACCTTCATGGGCTATGTCGCCGCCGTGAACCAGCTGGACGTCTCCAACGCCAACACGCCCGGCGTCCTGGACCCGACCAATCCGGTCAAGACGGTCGTCCAGCGGGGCATCGCCACCGTCAGCCTCGCCACCGGGGCGCTCGGCGTGACCGCGGTCAACGCCTACAGCGGCAACAACGGCCGCAACGCGGTGCTGGCCGGCGGCAACTACTACACCGTCGGCAACGCCGGCAACTCGGGCAAGGGCGTCAGCGGCGCGGTGCTGTCCCAGCTGAGCGACGACACCGGCCTGCAGATGATCGCGGCGGGCCAGTCGGGCGCGACCACGGTCGTCGGCAAGACCTACGGCAGCGCCGGCAGCACGACCGGCTACCAGCACGGCTTCTCCACCGTCGCCACCGGCGGCGCGGCCGACAAGACCGGCAAGGACGACAACTTCCGCGGCGAGACCCTGTTCGGCAACACGCTGTACGTGACCAAGGGCAGCGGCGGCAACGGCGTCAACACGGTCTACCAGGTCGGCACGGCCGGCGAGCTGCCGAGCGCCACGACCGCGTCGTCGATCGCCATCACGCCGCTCGCCGGCTTCCCGACGTCCGGCACCGCCACGCATCCGTTCGGCCTGTGGTTCGCGAATTCGACCACCCTGTTCGTGGCCGACGAGGGCGACGGCCAGGCGCGCGGCACGCCGGGCAAGGACATGTCCGGCGCCGGCCTCGACGAATACCGCCTCGTCGGCGGCAGCTGGGTGGAGACGCAGGTCTTCCAGAAGGGCCTGCTCGACCAGGCCGGCTACAGCGAGGGCCTGCTCTGGACGGTGCAGACCGACGGCCTGCTCAACCTGACGGGCGAGGTCGACGCGGACGGCTCGTACACGCTGTTCGCGACGACGTCGACGGTCAGCAACGAGTCGACCCACGACCAGGGCGCCGATCCGAACGAGATCGTCTCGATCCACCTGGACGCCGCCTCGACCGCCGCCGACACCTCGTTCTCCATCGTCGAGACCGCGGCCGCCGGCGAGCGCTTCGGCGGCGTCGCCCTGACGCCGGTGCCGGAGCCGGGCAACGCCGCACTGCTGCTGGCGGGCGTTGGCCTGCTCGCGGGCGCGGCGCGCCGTCGCCGCGTCGGCTGATCGACCCGATCGGCCAACCCCCGCGCCGCATTGAGGCGGCGCAACGAGTCGTCCCGCGCCGCCGCCGATGATCGACGCCGTCCCGTCGATGCGGCCGGGCGTGGACGCACTCCGCCTGCACGCCGCGCCCGGGAGCACGACATGTACGCACGCATCCTCGTTCCGATCGACGGCAGTCCGACGGCCGAATGCGGGCTGGGCGAGGCGATCCGCCTGGCCCAGGCCATGAGGGGCAGGATCGTCGCGCTGACGGTCTCGGCCGGCTTCGTCGGGGCGATGGAGATGGCCTCCGCGCGCGACTACCAGGAGTCCTCCGCGCGGCAGCTCAAGGCCTGCACCGATCTCGTGGATGCCGCCGCCTCGCGCGCCCGCGATGCCGGCGTCGAATGCGACAAGGTCGTCGCCGACAACCGCGGGCGCTCGGTGGCGCAGACGATCCTCGACGAATGCGCGACGTGGAACTGCGACCTGGTCGTGATGGGCACGCACGGCCGCCGCGGCCTGACGCGCATGGTGCTGGGCAGCGACGCCGAGGCGGTGCTGCGCGGGGCGAGGACGCCGGTGATGCTGGTGCGCCCGTCCGAGGCGCATTGAGCGCGTGCCCGCGCCGCGGGCTCGAAGGCGCGGCGGGGCGGCGGCCTCAGCGATCGGGCGCG
>DASVLN010000973.1:0-2999 GCA_036384855.1 Burkholderiaceae bacterium
CGCCGGCGCCCGCCGCGACGCCCACCCCCGACGCCGCCCCGGCGCCGGTCGCCGCGCCCGCCGCCGAGAAGCAGACCATCGACAACCCGTACGGCCTGACCGCCCTGTGGCGCGACGGCGGCATCATCGCCAAGATCAACCTGGTCATCATGCTGATCATGTCGATGGGCAGCTGGTACATCATCTTCACGAAGCTGTGGGAACAGCACAAGATGCTGAAGGCCGCCGAGAACGTCGGCGACACCTTCTGGACCGCGGGCTCGATCAAGGCCGGCACCAACACCCTGGAAGAAGGCAGCGCCTTCCGCTACATCGCCGAGAGCGGCCTGAAGTCCAGCGAGCACCATGAAGGTTCCCTGGTCGACCAGATCGACCGCCACACCTGGATCTCGATGAGCGTCTCGCGCGCCGTGGAGAACATCCAGTCGCGCCTGTCGGACGGCCTGGCCTTCCTCGCGACCGTCGGCTCGACCGCCCCGTTCGTCGGCCTGTTCGGCACCGTCATCGGCATCTACGGCGCGCTGACGCAGATCGGCATCGCCGGCCAGGCGTCGATCGACAAGGTCGCCGGCCCCGTCGGCGAAGCGCTGATCATGACCGCCATCGGTCTGTTCGTCGCCGTGCCGGCCGTGATGGGCTACAACTGGCTGATCCGCCGCAACAAGAGCGTCATGGAGCGCGTGCGCGCCTTCTCGGGCGACCTGCACAACGTCCTGCTGGCCGGCAAGCGCTGAGACGCCTGGCGACTGCACTTGACGAACGCCCGTAATCGAAAGGAACCCTCATGGCGATGAACGTCGGCACGGGCGGTGACAGCGACGGCGAAGAGCAGGTCAACTCCACCATCAACACCACGCCCCTCGTGGACGTGATGCTGGTGCTGCTGATCATCTTCCTGATCACGATCCCGGTCGTGACGCAGTCGATCCAACTGGAACTGCCCAAGGAACGCAATGTCGTGACCGTGACGAAGCCGGAGAACATCCTGCTCGCGGTCTCGAAGGACGGCGACCTGTACTGGAACACGAAGAAGATCGACGACATCGATCAACTGGTGGCGATGCTGACCGAGAAGGCCAAGATGAAGCCCCAGCCCGAGGTGCACATCCGCGGGGACCAGGCGGCTCGCTACGAGTCGATCGGTCGCGTCGTGTTCGCATGCCAGCGCGCCGGCATCGCAAAGGTGGGCTTCATCACCGAACCCCCGCCGAACAGCTAAGGAGCTCGAAAACATGGCAATGGCGACAAGCTCCGCAGAAGACGGCGACGTGATGGTCGACATCAACACCACGCCGCTGATCGACGTGATGCTGGTGCTGCTGATCATGCTGATCATCACGATCCCGATCCAGACGCACGCGGTGAAGCTGAACATGCCCGTGGACTCGCACAACGCGCCGCCGCCCAAGCCGCCGGTCGTCGTCGAGATCGCCGTCGACTTCGACGGCACCATCGGCTTCGGCGGAGAGATCGTGAAGGACCGGGCGGACCTCGAGACGAAGCTGTACCGTCTCACGCAGATGCCCGATCAGCCCGAAGTCCACCTGCTGCCGAACAAGCTGGCCCCGTACAAGTACGTGGCCGAGGTGATGGCCGAGGCCCAGCGCCTCGGGGTCACCAAGATCGGCATCGTCGGGAACGAACAGTTCACTCACTGACTCTGAGTCGAACCCGCCTCACGAAGGCGCACTGCTCGCAGTGCGCCTTCGCCCTTTCAGACGGCCTCCCAGCAGGCACGAACACAGGCAGACAAACACTCATGAAGCCCCTCCGACTCCTCGCCGCCGCGCTGGTCGCGGCCGGCCTCCTGCACACCCCGGCCGCGTTCGCCGTCAGCGCGGCGGTGGCCAAGCCGCTCAAGGAAGCGAGCGACCTGCTGCGCGCCGGCAAGGCCAAGGAAGCGCTGTCCAAGCTCAACGGCGTCTCGGGCTCCGGTCCAGAAGACAGCTACATGATCGACCGCATGCGCGGCGCGGCCTACCAGCGCATGGGCGAGAACGCCGCCGCCGTGCAGGCGCTCGAAGGCGCGTTCAACACCGGCAAGGTGCCGCCGGGCGAGGCCGGCGCGCTGGCCGAGTCGATTGCCGCCGCCTACGCGCAGCTGAAGAACAACGCCAAGGCCCAGCAGTGGGCCGAGAAGGCCAAGGCCGCTGGCGACAACAGCGCCACGTTGCGCGAGTTGCAGGCCTACCTCCAGGGCTCCAGCGGCGACTACGCGACGATCGCGCGCGAAAGCGCCGCCGCCGTCCAGTCCGCCGAGGCCGCGGGCCGCCGCCCGGCCGAGGACGACCTGCTGCGCCTGGCCGACGCCTACCGCCACACGGGCAACAAGGCGGGCGACCTGCAGGTCAAGGAAAAGCTCGTCCTGAACTATCCCTCGAACAAGCAGTACGTCAGCATCTACCTGTCCGACCTCCCGGGCAAGCCGGGCTTCTCGCCGCGCTTCTCGCTGGACCTGCTGCGCCTGCGCCTCGCTTCGGGCAACCTGACCGAGGAGCCCGACTACATGGAGATGGGCCAGCAGCTGCTGCAGGCCAAGCTGCCCGCCGAAGCCAAGGTCGTCGTCGACAAGGGCTACGCTGCAGGCGTCCTGGGCAAGGGCGCCCAGGCCGCGCGCGAGCAGCGCCTGCGCGACCTGACCACCAAGATGCTCGCCGACCAGAAGTCCACGCTCGCGGCGCGCACGACCGAGGCCGAGGCAGCCAAGGACGGCAACGACCTGGTCGACATCGGCACCGAGTACGCCACCCTCGGCGAGTACGACAAGGCCGTCGAGCTGATCCAGCAGGGCATGGCCAAGGACAAGCTCAAGCACCCCGAGGACGCCAAGCTGCGCCTGGGCGTGGCCATGCTGCAGTCGGGCAAGAACCGCCAGAAGGCGGTGCAGACGCTGCGCAGCGTCCAGGGCACCGACGGCGCGCCCGAGATCGCGCGCCTGTACATCGCGCTGGGCGCGGGCACGGGCCAGTGACCGGGTGCCGGCCCGGCGCGCCCGTCCG
>DASVLN010000974.1:0-2831 GCA_036384855.1 Burkholderiaceae bacterium
GGGACGGGCGCCGGTGCGCTGGCGTCGCCGCCGCAGCCGGTCAGGCCCAGCGAGGCGACGAGCCCCATGAGCACACCCAGTCGCGCGAGCGGGGTCGTGGTATCCATCGAGATGTCTCCAATGTGGTTGGCTGGCATCGTCATCGTGCCGACGCCGGCGCCCGCGCACCGGTGCGCGCTTGCGGAGGACCTGATGGATCTTGCGAAGTTGCGGGCGGCTGCTTAGGCGACGCGCGGCTCGACCGGCATGGCCAGCTCGCAGCGCACGTGGCGGGTGCCGGGCACACCGAACGCAGGGTCGTAGCGCTCGTGGAACGGGCCGATCGCCAGCTGGTACGCGGCCTGCGGCAGCCACTGGTGCAGCAGGGCACGCCAGCCCTCGCCGATGTGCGCCGCCGGGCCGTCGTAGCGCAGCCTGGCGACCCAGCGCCCCGGGATGCGCTTGTGCAGCAGCGGCTGCGGGCACGCGTGGACGAGGCCGAAGCCCGCGGGCAGTTGCACGCAGGCGTCCATGCGGCATCTCCCGGGGCCGGCGATCGCGGGGTCGTCCAGGCCCATGAAGAGCAGCGGCTGCCCCACCAGTCCCAAGGCGCGCAGCGCGCTCATGAAGCGATCCCACAGCACCGGCGCCATGACGGCGAAGTCGCCGCGGGCGCGCATGAACAGGATCTCCATCTCCGGCTCGCGCGCCACGACCACCGGCGGCATGCCGCCGAGGTCGGGCTCGGCCTCGCGGTCGCGATCGCGCCAGGTCGAAGGCGTCGCGCCGAAGCGCTCGCGGAACGCGCGCGCGAAGCCCTCCGGCGACGCGAAGCCGCAGTTCAGCGAGATCGCCGTGATCTTCTCGCCCGGGCAGTGGCGAAGCCGCCCCGCCGCCACGTCGAGCCGCCGCCGACGCACGAACTCGCTGAGCGTCTCGCCGCTCCACAGGTGGAACAGGCGATGGAAGTGGAACGGAGAGATCGCGGCGACGCCGGCCAGGCGCTCGAGCGAGAGTTCGCCGTCGAGATGAGCGTCGACGAAGTCGACCACGGCCTCCAGCCGCCGCACGTGATGGCCGTGCAGCGCCAGCGCTGGGCGCGCGACGCTGCTCGACGCGGCGGCCGCCGGCATGGCTTCAGACGGCGCGCGTGGTGCCGCGCACCACGAGCCGAAGTTCGGGTGCCGGCTCGCCGCGCGGTGCGGTCGCGCCGAGGGCCTCGAGCAGCTTGTGCGCCGCCGCGCGCCCCATCTCGTAGATCGGCTGGTGCACCGTCGTCACCGCCGGCGTCATGTAGGCCGACTGGGGCAGGTCGTCGAAACCCACGAGCGAGATGTCGTCCGGCACGCGGATGCCGCGCTCGTACAGCACCTGGCGCGCGCCCCACAGCGTCTGGTCGTTCGCGCAGAAGACGGCGGTGAACTCGTGGCCTGCGTCGAGCAGTTGCGTCATCGCCTGGGCGCCGCCGGTCTCCAGGTAGGTGCCCACCCGCAGCAACCGCGGATCGACCGGCAGGCCGGCCTCGCTGTGCGCGCGCATGTAGCCTTCGCGGCGGTCGACCGCGTCGGGGTAGGAGACGGGCCCGGTGATGTGCGCGATCCGCGTGTGCCCCAGCTCGATCAGGTGCCGCACGGCGCGGCATGCGCCTTCGACCTGGTCGCAGTGCAGCGAGAAGACGTTGGCCGCGTGCAGGTCGCGTCCGGTGATGGCGATGGGCAGCGTGCGCGCCATGTCGCTCACCTGCTCGTCCTGCAGGTTGCCGCCGAGGATCACCATCGCGTCGACCCGGCGCGCGATCAGCAGGCGGGCGCGATCGAGCTCCTCGACGGAATTCCAGTGGCCCGGCACGACGATGGGAGCGTATTCGCTGCCTTGCAGGCCGTCCTCGATGCCGCGCGCGCCGCGGGTGAAGTACGGCGACTCAAGTTCCTGCGTCAGCACGCCGATGGTCCGGGTATGGCCGCTGCGCAGGCTCTGCGCGGCGAAGTTCGGGCGGAACTGCAGGCGCTCGATGGCGCGCTCGACGGCGGATCGCTTGTCGTCGGTGACGCGCGCCGTGCCGTTGAGGATGCGCGACACGGTGGCGGCGGACACGCCGGCCAGGCGCGCGACGTCGCGCAGCGTGGCGGGCTCGGTGAGGGACTTTTCCTTGGAAGGCATGGCGGGCTCGGCGGAATTGAGCAGCGCGGCGAGAAGGCGCGGCGCACGCATGTTAGCGAGGCCGCGCCGCGCCCGCCGGGCTCGGGCCGATGCGGCGGAAGTCTATCCATGAAATCGATTTCTGACGAGATGGCGAAACCTCGGGAGGTATCACTGATGGTCGAACGTGTGCCAACCGTCACACGAACGCTCACCACTCGTCAGGGTATTCACCAACTCGGCCATGAACCCATTGACGACCATGACAGCGTTGTCTCACACTGAGCACTGAAATCGATATCAAGCCTGCTCAACCCGCCCATGCGATCGCGCTTCCTGCTTGTCCTCGCCGCTTGCCTGACCGCACTTCCGATGCTCGCGGGCGCCGCCCGCGTCACGCTGGCCGTGGCGGCCTTCCCGGATCTCGACCGCAGCGTGAAGATCGCGATCGAGTCGTGGGCGGCTTCGCATCCGGACGTCGAGGTTCGCCTGACGACACGAGCGATCGCGGACCACCACACCGCGATGACGACCGCGATCGCCACGGGCGCCAACCTGCCCGACGTGATGGCCATCGACATGGACTATCTCGGCAAGTTCGTGCAGGCCGCCGGCCTTGAGGACCTGGACGCCGCGCCGTACGACGCGGCCGCCGTCGCGCCGCAGCTCGCGCGGTTCACCCTCGGCCCCGCGACGGGCCTGGGCGGCCGCCT
>DASVLN010000975.1:0-1954 GCA_036384855.1 Burkholderiaceae bacterium
CCCGCCCGCGCCGCGGCGAAGAAGGCCGCGACCGCGAAGACCGCCGCGGCCCGGCCGAGGACGCCGCGCGCATGAGCCTGGTGCCGCAACGCCCGCTGGTGCTCGACCACCTGCGCAGCTTCGAGGCCGTCGCCCGCCGCGCCGGCTTCGGCGCCGCGGCGCAGGAGCTGCACGTCACGCAGTCCGCCGTCAGCCGCCAGATCAAGAGCCTCGAGGAGGAGCTCGGCGCGCCCCTGTTCACGCGCGGCACGCGGCGGGTCGAGCTCACGCAGGCCGGCCAGCTGCTGCTGCGCGCGATCACGCCGGCGCTCAGCCGCATCGACAGTGCCGTGCGCCAGATCCGCCAGCAGCGCGGGCGCGCGCAGGTGAGCCTGTCGACCTTCCCGTCCTTCGCCTCGCTGTGGCTGCTGCCGCGCCTGCCCACCTTCGAGCGCCAGCAGAAGGCGATCGACATCCGCATCACCGCGATCGACCGCCTGATCGAGATCGACGACCCGGACTACGACCTGCTGCTGCGCCAGTGCCGCCCGGAGGATGCCCCGCCCGGCGCGCGCCGCATGTTCGGCGAGGTGCTGACGCCGGTGATCGGCGCGAGCCTGGTCGACGCGATCGCCCGCGGCGCCGCGCCGCCCCTGGACGAGCCGGCCGACCTCGCCGCCCACACGCTGATCGCGATGGAGGACGACCGCCCCGGCATCGAGCTCCTGACCTGGAACTACTGGCTGGAGCAGCGCGGCCTCGGCCAGTTGGAGCCGCGGCGCTGGATCAGCGTCAACTTCACGCACCAGGAGGTGCAGACGGCGCTCGCCGGCCAGGGCGTCGCACTGGCGCGGCTGCCGCTGATCCACGACCTGCTGCAGCGCGGCGATCTCGTCGAGCCTTTCGGCAGCGCCGGCCGGCTCGCCTCGCCGCACGCCTACTGGCACGTGCCGCTGCCCGGCGCGCGCCCGCGGCCGGAGCTGGACAGCTTCATGCTCTGGCTGGAGGAGGCCACGCACGCGACGCGCGTGGCGATCGGCGAGTCGGCGGGCTGAACGCCCGCCCGGGACCGGGTCAGGCGGTCTGGCCGACCGCAGCCGCCACCGCCAGCTTGCGCGCGTCCCACGCGGCGCGCATCGCCGCGCTCCAGAACATGCTGGGCACGATCAGCGGCACGACGCTGGCCTCGTGCACGAGCACCGGGAACCAGTCCGCGGCGAGCACCGTGTCGGGCAGGTGCGAGCGCACGCCCATGAAGCTGGTGAGCACGACGCCGTGCGTGCTGAGCTCCGGCGGCAGCTTGACGTCCAGCGGACGGCCCGAGTCGTTGCGCACCTGCAGGCCCAGCCGCCGCAGCTCGGGCGTCGCCGCCGGCGCCGTCCTCAGCACGGCCAGCCGCATCGCGACGGCGGCGAGCTCCGCCGGGCGCGCGTCGAACCAGGCGTCCTGGCTGTAGACGAGCAGTCCCGGCAGGTCCTCCTTCCCGGGGGCCTGCAGCGCCTTGTCCAACGGTACCGCCGCGCCCCAGACGATGCGGCCCTTGCGGATCAGCACGTCCTGCTTGGCGTAGAGCACGCGCATTGGATCGGCAGCATTGGTCTGGATCTTCACCGGCGGCGACACGTGCGCGAGCCGCACCCAGCGCCCGGCCTGCAGGAGGCGGCCGGCGCCGAACGAGCGCCGCAGCGACGAGATCAGCCCGCGCATCGCCGCATCGGCCGGCACCGCGCCCGGGGCCGCCGCGAACTCGGACTCCGGGCCGGACGCCTGCTCGTACGGCAGCATCGCGCCGGCCGCCTGAGCGTCGGCCTCCGGCTCGTCGATCGGCAGCGGCACGTCGAGGATCATGTGGCCGGAGCCGTCCGTCGTCGAGCCCAGCAGCGAGGCGGGCGCGCTGTCCATGGTCATCGGCGCCGTGTCGAGCATCTGCGGCGCGGTCTCGGCGGCGCCGAGCAGCGAGGCGGGCTGGGTGTCC
>DASVLN010000976.1:0-8313 GCA_036384855.1 Burkholderiaceae bacterium
GCGGTCGTCGCGTCGGCCGGCGCCGCCTCGCGGCCCGCCACGCCGCAGCGCACCCGCATGAAGGCCTGCAACGCGGACGCGCGCACGCGCGACCTCCACGGCGACCCGCGGCGCGCGTTCATGAAGCAGTGCCTGTCCGGCAAGGCGCGGCCCGCGGACCTGTTCTGACCGGCGCCGGCCGCCTCAGCGCGACCAGTAGC
Source organism: Burkholderiaceae bacterium (assembly GCA_036384855.1). Lineage (GTDB taxonomy): Bacteria > Pseudomonadota > Gammaproteobacteria > Burkholderiales > Burkholderiaceae_C > Scleromatobacter. The sequence goes on from DASVLN010000976.1 coordinate 201, forward strand.
GCGCGTCGCCGTAGCTGTGCTTGAGGAAGTCGATCCACAACCGCACGCGCAGCGCGAGGTGGCGCGCGTGCGGGAACACCGCGTAGATCCCGTTGGGCGGCGCGGCGAAGTCGTCGAGGACGCTCACGAGGCGTCCGGCCTGCAGGTCGTCGCGGACTTCCCAGGTGCTGCGCCAGGCGATCCCGAGCCCGGCCAGGCACCACTCGTGCAGCACCTGGCCGTCGGTGCAGTCCAGCCGGCCGGCCAGGCGCAGGTGCGTGGTCTCGCCGTCGACCGTGAAGGCCCAGCCTCGGGTCTGGCTCGCCTCCGAGCTGAGGATCAGGCACGCGTGGCGCGCGAGATCCGACGGTGCCTGCGGCGTGCCGGCGCGCCTCAGGTAGGACGGCGCGGCCACGCACAGGCGGCGGTTGTCGGCCAGCCGCACGCTCACGAGGCTGGAGTCGGGCAGGTCGCCGACCCGCACGGCGCAGTCGACGCCCTCGTTGACGATGTCGACGAGCCGGTCCGACAGGTTCAGCGACAGGCTGACGTCCGGATGCTCCGACAGGAAGGCGGGCACCAGCGGCGCGACGTGGCGCCGCCCGAAGCCGGCCGGCGCGGTGACGCGCAGGTGGCCGCTCGCCTTCACGCCGCCGGCCGAGACGCTGGCCTCGGCGCTCGCGAAGTCGGCGAGCAGGCGCTGGCAGTCCTCGAGGAAGGCGCTGCCCTCGTGCGTCAGCGAGACGCGACGCGTGGTGCGCGCGAGCAGCTTGACGCCCAGCCGCGCCTCCAGCCCGTCGAGCCGCCGGCTGACCACCGCCGGCGCCACGCCCTCGGCCTGCGCCGCCGCCGTCAGGCTGCCGCGCTGGGCGACGGCCACGAAGGACTCGATCTGCTTCAGCTTGTCCACGCGCGCATCCGCTTTTGCAAAAAAGTCACCAATCAATCTCGAATTATGGCGGGAATCGTCATCCAGGCTTGGAATAGATTCGCATTCCATGGAATCCGCCGCCGCTCCGAATCCCCGCGCCGCCGCGTCCGCCGAGCGCGCGCTCCCGCGTCCCAAGGCCGTGCTGTTCGATGTGTACGGCACGCTGCTGGACGTCTACAGCGTCGCCCTGCGCGCGGAACAGATGTTCCCGGGCGAGGGCGACCGCCTCGCGCGGCTGTGGCGCGAGCGGCAGATCGAGTATTCGCGCCTGACCTCGATGAGCGGCCGCTACCGCCCGTTCTGGGAGCTGACGCGCGACGCGCTGCGCTTCTGCGCTGCGGCGCTGGAGCTGCCGCTGGACGCCGCCGGCGAGGACGCGCTGATGAACGAGTACCGCCACCTCTCGGCCTTTCCCGAGAACCGCGGCGTGCTGCAGGCGCTGGCCGCGCGCGGGATCCGCGCCGGCGTGCTGTCCAACGGCGACCCGGAGATGCTCGCGGTCTCCGTGCGCAGCGCCGGGCTGACCGAGCTGATCGACCCGATCCTGAGCGTGCATGCGACGCGCCGCTACAAGACCGATCCCGCCGCCTACGCGCTCGGCCCGGTCGCGCTGGGACTGGCGGCGCCGGAGATCCTGTTCGTCTCGTCCAACTGCTGGGACGCGATCGGCGCGACCTGGTACGGCTTCACGACGCTGTGGATCAACCGCGCCGGTGCGCCCCTCGAGCAGCTGGGCACCGCGCCCACGCGCGTCGGGCAGTCGCTGCGCGACGTCCTCGAATTCTTCTGACGCGGCCGCCCGCGTCGCCTTGCATCTTCCGCACCTCTTCACTTCCAGGAGTTCCCCATGAGCCCGACCCTGCCCGCCGGCATGACCATCTCCGCCCCGATCCTGCCCGGATTCGAGTCCGTGCTGACGCCCGAGGCGCTCGCCTTCGTCGCCGACCTCCACCGCACGTTCGAGCCGCGCCGCCAGGAGCTGCTTGCCGCCCGCGTCGAGCGTGCGGCGCGCCTGGACGCGGGCGAGCGCCCGGACTTCCTCGAGGCCACGCGCCACATCCGCGAGGGCGACTGGAAGATCGCGCCGCTGCCCAGGGCGCTCGAGTGCCGCCGCGTGGAGATCACCGGGCCGGTCGAGGCCAAGATGGTCATCAACGCGTTCAACTCGGGCGCGGACAGCTACATGACCGACTTCGAGGACAGCAACGCGCCGAAGTGGGCCAACCAGATCCAGGGCCAGATCAACCTGTCGCAGGCGATCCGCCGCACGCTGCGGCTCGAGCAGAACGGCAAGACCTACCAGCTCAACGACAAGATCGCGACGCTGCAAGTGCGCCCGCGCGGCTGGCACCTCGACGAGAAGCACGTGAAGGTCGACGGGCAGCGCGTCTCGGGCGGCATCTTCGACTTCGGGCTGTTCCTGTTCCACAACGCGAAGGAGCAGATCGCGCGCGGCGCCGGCCCGTTCTTCTACCTGCCCAAGATGGAGAGCCATCTCGAGGCGCGCCTGTGGAACGACATCTTCGTGCGGGCGCAGGACAAGCTGGGCCTGCCGCAGGGCACGATCAAGGCGACGGTGCTGATCGAGACCATCCTCGCCGCGTTCGAGATGGACGAGATCCTGTACGAGCTGCGCGAGCACAGCGCGGGCCTGAACGCCGGCCGCTGGGACTACATCTTCAGCTGCATCAAGAAGTTCAAGGTCGACACCGACTTCTGCCTGGCCGAACGCGCGAAGGTCACGATGACCTCGCCGTTCATGCGCGCCTACGCGCTGCTGCTGCTCAAGACCTGCCACAAGCGCGGCGCGCCGGCCATCGGCGGCATGAGCGCGCTGATCCCGATCAAGAACGACCCCGAGAAGAACGCCGTGGCCATGGCCGGCATCGTCGCCGACAAGAAGCGCGACGCGACCGACGGCTACGACGGCGGCTGGGTCGCGCACCCGGGCCTGGTCGAGCCGGCGATGAAGGAGTTCCTGGCCGTGCTCGGCGACCGCCCGAACCAATGGGACAAGCAGCGCGACGACGTGGCCGTCTCCGCCGCCGAGCTGCTCGACTTCCAGCCCGAGACCCCGATCACCGAGGCCGGCCTGCGCAACAACATCAACGTCGGCATCCATTACCTGGGCGCCTGGCTGGGCGGCAACGGCTGCGTGCCGATCCACAACCTGATGGAGGACGCCGCGACCGCGGAGATCAGCCGTTCGCAGGTCTGGCAGTGGATCCGCAGCCCGAAGGGCGTGCTGGACGACGGCCGCAAGGTGACCGCCGAGCTGGTGCGCGGCCTGATCCCCGAGGAGCTGGCGCGCATCCAGGGCACGGGCGCCGTCGGCGAGTTCGAGCGCGCGGCGCAGATCTTCGAGAAGATGAGCACCGACACCGCGTTCGCGGAGTTCCTGACCCTGCCGCTGTACGAAGAGACCTCGTTCTGATCGGATCGCCGGGGCCGGGTGCGCGCGTGACGCGTGCCCCGGTCACTCCGCCCAGACGATCTTGCTGCCGCGCGAGGTCCAGCCGTCGTAGCGCGCCGACCAGCGCTCCTCGACGATGTTGCGCTTGACCTTGAAGGTGGGCGTGATGAGGCCGTTGTCGATCGTCCAGGGCTCGGTCATCAGCACCAGCACCTCGAGCTGCTCGTGCGGGTCGAGCGCATGGTTGACCGTCAGCAGGTGGTTGGCGAGGGAGTCCTCCAGCGCCGCGCGGCTGGCCGGGTCGGCGGCCTTGGCGGCGGCATCGGCGTTGAGCATGACCAGCGCGAACGGCTGCGGGTAGTTCGCGCCCGTGACGCAGCAGGCCTCGATCGCCGGGTGGCCGACCAGCCTGTCCTCGATCGGCGCCGGGGCGACGTACTTGCCCTTGCTCGTCTTGAACAGGTCCTTCACCCGGCCGGTGATGCGCAGGCAGCCGTCGGCGTCGATCAGGCCCTTGTCGCCGGTGCGCAGCCAGCCGTCGGCCGTGAAGGCCCCGGCGGTCAGCGCCGGCTCCTTGTAGTAGCCCAGCATCAGCGAGCCGCAGCGCATCTGGATCTCGCCGGTCGCCGGGTCGAGGCGGGACTCGACGCCGTCGTAGGGCACGCCCACCGTCCCGGGGCGCCGCACCTCGGGCAGCGTGGAGTGGGAGACGCCGCAGTTCTCGGTCATGCCGTAGACCTCGATGATGTCCAGCCCCAGCTGCGAGTACCAGCGCAGCAGGTCCGGCGGCATCGGTGCGGCGCCGCCCGCGGCGTACTGGCAGTGGTCCAGGCCCATCGCCTTGAGGATCTTGCGCCGCAGCAGCCGTCCGGCGATCGGCACCTTCAGCAGGCGCTCCAGGCGCTGCGGCGGCATCTTCGCGTGCACGCCCTGCTGGAACTTGATCCACAGCCGCGGCACCGAGAAGAAGGTCGTCGGCCGCGCCCGCTGCAGGTCGCGCGCGAAGGTCTCCAGGCTCTCCGCGAAGTACAGGTGCATGCCGGTCGCGAGCTGGCCGTGCTCGACGAGCGTGCGCTCGGCGACGTGGGCCAGCGGCAGGTAGCTGAGCATGCGGGAGTCGGCATCCATGGAGACGCGCTTCAGGCCGGCGTCGATCGCCCAGGCGAAGCTGTCGAAGCTGTGCATCACGCCCTTTGGCGTCCCGGTGGTGCCCGAGGTGTACATCAGCGTCGCGAGCTCGCCGCCCGCGCGCACCGGGTGCCCGGCCAGCGGCAGCGTGCGCGCCACGATGGCGTCCCACTGCATGTCGACGCGGGCGCGCACGTCCTCGGGCGAGAGCGGGTAGCTGATGCAGGGCAGCCCGGAGGGAACGCCGGGGCGCATCGTGTCCCAGTCGTCGAGCTTGCCGACGAACAGGAGCCGCGCGTCGCTGTGTTCGAGGATGTGCGCGATCGTGCCGGCCGCCAGCGTCGGGTACAGCGGAACCGAGACATAGCCGGCCATCCAGATCGCCCAGTCGCTCATCAGCCACCAGGCGCAGTTCTTGGACAGGATCGCGATGCGCGCGCCCGGCTCGAAGCCCTGCTGCTGGAGGAAGGCCGCCATGCGGCGCGCCTCGTCTACGACGTCCTTCCAGCTGAATTCCTTGAGCAGGTGCTCGCCCACCGGCTGGGTGAACGCCGTGCGGTCGGGGGCGTTGCGCTCCCAGTGGAAGAGGCGCTGCAGGGCGAGGGACGTCGGCGAAGGCTGGCTCATGGCGCGGGCACCGGTGGGGCGTTCAGGCCAGACTAGTGCCGGTGCGCCAGCCGCGCCATGGTGAAAGCCCGTGAAGCGCAGCGCGCGGCGCGCCGGTGCGCCGCGCGGCCAGGGCAATGGCCGCGGCGGCCAGTCGGCGGGGGCGCGCGTGGCGGCCGGCGCCTACTCGTAGACCTCGGCCTCGGGGTCGGTCGCCTCGAGTTCGTAGGACGCCGCGAGCATCGCGAGCCGTCCGATCACGCCGTACATGTAGAAGCGGTTGGGCGCGCTGACGCCGGGCTTCTCGCCGGGGCGCGGCAGGTGCGAGCTCTCGGCGAACGCGAGCGGCACGAAGCTGGAGCCGGGCGCGTTCAGGTTCTCGTCGATGCCGCGCTCCGCGTGCATGCGGTAGAAGCCGCCGACGACGTAGCGGTCGATCATGTAGACCACCGGCTCGGCGACGGCGTCGTTGACGCGCTCGTAGGTCGGCACGCCTTCCTGGATGATGACCTCGGTGACGTGCTGGCCGTCCTTGACCACGTCCATCTTGTTGCGCGTGCGGCGGCCGACCTCGTCGAGCTCCTTGGCGTCGCGCACGGTCATCACGCCCATGCCGTAGGTGCCGTTGTCGGCCTTGACGACGACGAAGGGCTTCTCGTTGATGCCGTATTCCTTGTGCTTGCGGCGGATCTTGGTCAGCAGGGCGTCGACGTTGGTCTGCACGCACTCCAGCCCCGTGCCCGCGGCCCAGTCGACCTGGCCGCAGTGCGTGTACATCGGGTTGATCAGCCACGGATCCATCCCGAGCAGCTTGGCGAACTTCTTGGCGACTTCCTCGTAGCTGTGGAAGTGGTTCGTCTTGCGGCGCACCGCCCAGCCGGCGTGCAGCGGCGGCAGCAGGTACTGCTCGTGCAGGTTCTCGAGCACCTTGGGCAGCCCGGCCGAGAGGTCGTTGTTCAGCAGCACGGTGCAGGGGTCGAAGTCCTTCAGCCCCAGCCGCCGCGCCGAGCGCTCCAGCGGCTCGACGACCAGCGAGCTGCCGTCCGGCAGCGCGAGCGTCGTCGGCTCCTTGACGGCGGGATCCAGCGACCCGAGGCGCACGTTCAGGCCCGCGGCCGAGAAGATGCGTACCAGCTGCTTGACGTTCATCAGGTAGAACGTGTTGCGGGTGTGGTTCTCGGGGATCAGCAGCAGGTTCTTCGCCTCGGGGCAGATCTTCTCGATCGCCGCCATCGCCGCCTGGATGGCGAGCGGCATCATCTGCTCCGTGAGGTTGTTGAAGCCGCCTGGGAACAGGTTGGTGTCGACCGGCGCCAGCTTGTAGCCCGCGTTGCGCACGTCCACCGACGTGTAGAACGGCGGCGTGTGCTCCATCCACTCCAGCCGGAACCAGCGTTCGATCGCGGGCGCGGATTCCAGGACGCGCTGTTCGAGTTCGTTGATCGGGCCGGTCAGGGCGGTGACGAGGTGGGGGACCATGACGGGTCGTCCTTGGGAGGCGGAAGAAGGATTCTAGGTCGGGGCGTCCGGGGCGCGGCCGGCCAGGCGGCGCAGTTGGGGCCGCGCCCCCCGAATGCAAGCGCCCATGAAAAAGGGGCCGCCCTCGCGGGCGACCCCAAGCTCTCGGGCCGGCGGCTTCGACGCCGGCGCCCTCTCTCTCTTCGGTCGATTACTTGGCGTAGGCCGTCTCGCCGTGCGACGTGATGTCCAGGCCTTCGCGCTCCTCGTCTTCCGTCACGCGCAGGCCGATCGTCAGGTCGACCAGCTTGTAGGCGACGAACGAGACGACGCCCGACCACGCCACCGTCACGCCGACCGCCTTCGCCTGGATCACGAACTGGTCCCAGATGCCGTTGGAGCCGGTGGTCATCGAGACCCAGTCGGTGACCATGCCCGGGCCGCCGAGCGACTGGTTGTTGAGGATGCCGGTCAGCAGCGCGCCGACGATGCCGCAGACGCCGTGCACGCCGAACACGTCCAGCGTGTCGTCGGCGCCCAGCAGCTTCTTCAGGCCGTGCACGCCCCACAGGCCCGCGAAGCCGGCGATGAAGCCCAGCACGATCGCGCCCATCAGGCCGACGTTGCCGGCGGCCGGCGTGATCGCCACCAGTCCGGCGACGGCACCCGAGGCCGCGCCCAGCATCGAGGCCTTGCCCTTCATCAGCGCTTCGCCGAGCGACCAGGCCAGCACCGCCGCGGCCGTCGCCGTGAACGTGTTGACGAAGGCCAGCGTGGCCGAGGTGCCGGCCTCGAGCGCCGACCCGGCGTTGAAGCCGAACCAACCCACCCACAGCAGCGAGGCGCCGACCATGGTCAGGGTCGTCGAGTGCGGCGTGAACGCCTCCTTGCCGTAGCCGATTCGCTTGCCCACCATGTACGCGCCCACCAGGCCCGCGACGGCGGCGTTGATGTGCACCACGGTGCCGCCCGCGAAGTCGAGCGCGCCCCACTGCCAGATCAGGCCGGCGGTGGCGTTCTGCGCGTCGACGACCGACTTGCTGGTGTAGGCGTCCGGACCTTGCCAGAACCAGACCATGTGGGCGATCGGAAGGTAGCTGAAGGTGAACCACAGCACCATGAAGGCCAGTACGGCGGAGAACTTCATGCGCTCAGCGAACGAGCCGACGATCAGGCAGCACGTGATCGCCGCGAAGGTCGCCTGGAACACGACGAAGACGAGCTCCGGCAGCACGACGCCCTTGCTGAAGGTCGCGGCGTTGGAGAACACGCCCTTCATCGGGTCGAAGGTGCCCGACAGCCCCAGTCGGGAGAAGCCGCCGAAGAAGGGCGAACTCCAGCCGCTGCCCTGCGTGAACGCGAGGCTGTAGCCGTACAGCGCCCACAGCACGACGATCAGCGAGAAGGTGACGAACACCTGCATCAGCACCGACAGCATGTTCTTGCTGCGCACGAGGCCGCCGTAGAACAGTCCCAGCGCCGGGATCGACATCATGATGACCAGCGCGGTCGACACCAGCATCCAGGAGACGTCGCCCTTGTTGACGGTCTCGGTCGGGGCCGAGGCCGCGGCATCCGGGGCCGATGCCGCCGCGGCG
>DASVLN010000977.1:0-14301 GCA_036384855.1 Burkholderiaceae bacterium
CCAGGCGGCGCTGGCCCTCGATCCCGGCGATGGGCCAGCCGCGACGGGTGGCCTGGGAGATCGCCTGCGCCTCGCGCTGGCTGACCCCTTCTTCCAGGAAGCTGCGGAACGCACCCTCGCGTTCGAAGGGCGTGTTGCCGAGCGCCCAGTAGCGCGCGTGATCGACGATGAGCGGATCGCGCCGCCGGCCGAGATGGTGGGCGCAGCTCGACCAGGGATAGTCCGCCGGGTCGGCGCACAGGCCGCTGCGCTGGGCGTGGCTGTCGATGTAGCGCATGCAGGGCAGCAGCGAGTCGTCGGGATCGACCAGCGCCGCCCGGAAGCGCCCCTCCCAGAGCGTGCCCGTGCGGCCGTGGCGCCGGTTGAACGCCGCGACGTAGCGCCGGCCGAGCGACTGCATCATCGTGCTGACGCCCTCGGCGTTCTCGCGTGGCGTGGCCAGCAAGTGGACGTGGTTGTCCATCAGCACGTAGGCATGCACGTCCACGCGGGCGACCAGGCTCGCCTCGCGCAGGTGGGCGCACCAGGCCCGGCGATCCTCGTCATCGACGAAGATCGCCTGCCGGTTGTGGCCGATCTGCATCAGGTGATGAGGCAGTCCGGGAAGCGAGAGACGGGTCAGGCGTGCCATGGCTGGGCCGAAGTGTAGCTGACCCCCATTGTTTTCACCCAGGACGACTGCTCGACCATTCGGGCGATCGATGCCGGCGCCGCGCGGCAGTGGCGACGCGGTCAGGCGGCCGGCGCGTGCCCGAGCGAGGCCCACGAGTCGCCGAACAGCACGCGGCCGGTGAGCCGCTGGTGCTCCTTGAGCGCGAAGCGGTCGGTCATCCCGGCGATGTAGTCGGCCACGGCACGCGGGCGGTCGGCGGCGGATTCGTACTCCTCGCTCATCTCGGCGGGACGGTCGAGGTAGGTCGCGAACAGTGCCCGCACGACCTCCCGGGCACGTTCGGTCGTCGCGTTGACTGCCGGATGGCGGTACAGGTTCGCGAACAGGAAGCGCTTGAGCTCGCTGCTCTCGCGGCGCATCGCAGCGCTGAAGCGCATCGTCGGCGGCAGCGCGCGCACCGCATCCGGGCTGGCCGGGGCCGCGGCGTCGAGCGCCGCCTGGCTCGCGTCGATCAGGTCGTAGATCATCTGCGAGAGCATGCGCCGCAGGGTCTCGTGCACCAGGCGGCGCGCCGGCAGCGCACGCAGGCGCGGGTGCTCGGCGAGCGCTTCGTCGCGCAGCCGGACGTACAGCGGCACGGCCCCCAGCTGCTCCGGATCGAGCAGGCCGGAGCGCACGCCGTCGTCGACGTCGTGGCAGTTGTAGGCGATCTCGTCGGCGAGGTTGGTCAGCTGTGCCTCCAGGCTGGGCCGCAGGTCGGCGACGAAGCGATGGCCGACGCCGCCGGGCTCGCTCGCCTCGAGCGCCTGCGCCTGGGCCAGCGTGCAGCGCTTGAGGATGCCTTCGCGCGTCTCCAGCGTCAGGTTCAGGCCGTCGAACTCGGGGTAGCGCAGCTCCAGCTCGTCGACCACGCGCAGGCTCTGGAGGTTGTGCTCGAAGCCGCCGTGTTCGCGCATGCAGTCGTCGAGCGCATCCTGGCCGGCGTGGCCGAAGGGCGTGTGGCCGAGGTCGTGCGCCAGGGCGATGGCCTCGACCAGGTCCTCGTCCAGCCCCATCGTGCGCGCCACCGAGCGCCCGAGCTGCGCCACCTCCAGCGAGTGCGTCATGCGGGTGCGGAACAGGTCGCCCTCGTGGTTCAGGAAGACCTGGGTCTTGTAGACGAGGCGCCGGAACGCCGTGCTGTGGACGATGCGGTCGCGGTCCCGCTGGAAGTCCGAGCGCGTGGGCGCCGCGGGCTCCGGGCGGCGGCGGCCGCGGCTGCGCGCCGGATCGCTGGCGTAGGGCGGGCGCTCGACGAGGGGAGAGACGCTCACGCCGATGCCCGTCGACCCAGGTCAGGCCGCCGCGGTCAGCGCGGCAATCACCGCCGTCACCTGCGCCTCGGGCGCCGGGCGGACGACGGCGCGGCTCTCGCCGTCCAGGAGGACGAAGCGGATGTCGCCCCGCTCGGACTTCTTGTCGACGCGCATCAGCTCCAGGTAGCGCGCCGGCGACAGCGCGCGCGGCCCGCGGGTCGGCAGGCCCGCGCGCTCGACGAGGCGCTCGATGCGGCGAGCGAACGCTTCGCCGACGAGCCCGAGACGCGCCGACAGCTCCGCGGCCATCACCATGCCGCAGCCGACGCCTTCGCCGTGCAGCCACTCGCCGTAGCCCAGGCCGGCCTCGATGGCGTGACCGAAGGTGTGGCCGAAATTCAGGATGGCGCGCAGTCCGGCCTCCTTCTCGTCGGCACCCACGACCTGGGCCTTGATCTCGCACGAACGGCGCACCGCGTGCACGAGGGCCGCGCGATCGCGCGCGCGCAGGGCGTCGACGTGCGCCTCGAGCCAGGACAGGAACTCGCCGTCGATGCAGGCGCCGTACTTGATGATCTCGGCGAGGCCCGCGGACATCTCGCGGTCCGGCAGCGTGTCCAGCACGCCCAGGTCGCAGACCACGCGCTGCGGCTGGTAGAAGGCGCCGATCATGTTCTTGCCGAGCGGGTGGTTGATCGCCGTCTTGCCGCCAACCGACGAGTCCACTTGCGCGAGCAGCGTCGTCGGCACCTGCACGAACGGCACGCCCCGCATGTAGCAGGCGGCCGCGAAGCCCGTCATGTCGCCCACGACGCCGCCGCCCAGCGCGAACAGCACCGTCTTGCGATCGGCGCCCGAGCCGAGCATCTCGTCGAAGACCAGGTTGAGGCTCGCCCAGTCCTTGTGGCTCTCCCCGTCAGGCAGGGCCAGCGTGCGCACCTGTGCGAAGTGCGGCGCGATCGCATGCTCGAGCACCGCCGCGTACAGCGGGCCGACGGTCACGTTGGTGACGATCAGCGCCGCCGCGCGCGGATTGCCGACGTCGGCCCAGGTCGCGCGATCCGCCAGGAGGTCGCCGCCGATCAGGATGGGGTAGCTGCGGTCGCCGAGGTCGATCCGGACGGTGGCCGCATCGGTCGCGGCCGGCGAGGAGGCCGGGGAGGGCGCGTGAGAGGTCTGCATCGACCGCTACTCTACGTCCTCTTTGCGGGCATCCGCCATGTCGATCTGCATCGAGATCAGGTTGGCAAGGGTCGTCGCGGTCTTGTGGGCGGTGTCCACGGCCAGCTGCGCGGTCTCGCGGTAGAAGGCATCGCGCTGCGCGAAGAGCTCGCGCAGCCGCACGCGAGGATCGACGCCCTGCAGCAGCGGGCGCGTGGTGTCGCGTCCGAGACGGCGCGCGAGGTCGTCCGGCTGCGCGCGCAAGTAGACGACCGTGGACTTGCGCCGCAGCGCCTGGCGGGTCTCCTCGCGCAGCACGGCGCCTCCGCCCGTTGCAAGCACGACAGGCGCGGGCGCGTCGAGAAGCTCGGCGATCACGCGCTGCTCGATGTCACGGAAGGCTGGCTCGCCTTCGCGATCGAAGAAGTCGCGGATCGAGCAACCCAGGTAGCGCTCGATCTCGTGGTCGGCGTCCACAAACGGCAACTGGCGCACGCGCGCCAGTTGTCGCCCGATCGTGGTCTTGCCACAGCCGGGCAGGCCGATGAGGGAGATCGGCCTTACTGGCACGCCGTCGGGCGGGCGCCGACCTTCAGCGAGTAGGTGAACGTCGTCGACACGTTGCGTGGCGTTGTGTAGGTCACGGTGAAGCTAGCCGAGCTCAGCGTCTTGTCGTTGAAGGTGTAGGAGATGCCCGTCAGGGTGGCATCCGAGGTGCTGATCACGGGGGAGCCGCCCAGCACGGTGAAGGCCACGTTCGACGTCTGCGACGCCACCGAGATCGTCGTGCCGGCCGGCATCGGGTTCAGGCGGAGGGCATTCTGGTCCGCGACGGTGAAGAACAGGGTGCCGGAATAGTTCCCGGTGCTGCCGGCCTGGTCAGTCGTGCCGGTGTACCAGATGTCGCCGGCATCCGCCGCGTAGTAGCTGGACGCCACCGGCTGCAGCGTGACGGGCGCGGTCCGCAACGCGACCTTGCGGCATGTGGTCGCCGGGAGGCCGTCGTTGAAGGCCTGCGTGTCGGTCGGCGCAAACCACAGCGGCCGCGGGGTCGACGAAGACAAGACGGTCTCGGTCTCGCGCCGCACGTAGGTCTTGCCGGACCACGTGCCGTCGCACGAGCCCGGCTTGATCGCGAGATCGAAGTTCGTGTCGTCCAACTGCGGATAGCTGGCCGCAGCGCTGTTGTCGCAGGCGCTGGAGCTCGGCGTGACCGCGACTTGCGCGAGCGAGACGAATTCGTCGTTGGCGGGGTCGTAGATGCCGTCATGGAGCACGTCCTTGACGATGTCCCCGAGATCCTGGAACGGCTCGCCCGGATCCCAGACGTTGTTCCCGTTCAAGTCGATAAACGCCTCCTCGCCGATCGCGTAAGCAAGAATCGTCACCCGGCCGTCGGCGGGGCGCGGCTCAGATGACTGGAAGTTGACGGTGGCCTGCGACAAGCCCAGGTTGTTCAACGCGGTGTTGGCGGAGCCTACGATGGTGCCGCCCTCGGCCCAGAACACAATGGACGTCCCGTCGGGCACCGGGTTGCCGCTACGATCGGAGGCGGTCACCGTGTAGGTGTTGGGCGTGCCGTCCCAGTCGCCACCCTCGATGTTGATCGTGCCTTGGGCCAGCGAAAAATGCGCTTGCGAGGGCAGTCCCGTCAACACAGCAAGATTGCTGGACACCGTCGTGATGGTGGTGTTGTCCAGCGTGGCGATCACGCGCACAGGCGTAGGCACGGTCCCCGAATTCACGATGCCCGTAACGATGCCGTTGGCGTCGCTCGTCTTCACCTCGGGGGTGTCGCGGCCGTTCAGGATGCTCTGGCCGTCCAGCGTCAAGCCACCGGCGACCGTCGACAAGGAGAGATCGACCTTTTGCCCAGGGAGCGGATTGCCGGCGGTGTCGACGACCTTGAAGCGCACCTGCGCGGATTCGGCATAGCCCGAACCCTTGAGGTAGATCGTGTTGGCCGAGCCCGAGCCACCGACAATGACCGTCGAGTCGAACGTGATGCTGTTGACCGTCGGCGACGTCAGGAATATCTGCAGCGTCGCCGCGGTAGCGGACGACCCGGTGATCGTCGCGGTGACGGTGTCAGAGCCGTTCGTGGCACCGCACCCCCCCGTGTCCTTGTACACGAACGTAGCGGTACCCGAGGTATTCGACACGGTGGCGGGCGAGATGGTCGCCTTGCCCGCAGACACGCACGCGGAGGTGACGGCTACGGTCGCAGGCGAAGCGGCCGAAACGCCCGTCAGCGTGAGCGTGAGGTTGGCCTGCGCATAGGCCGCGAGCCGGGACGTGGTGGCGGTGCCCTGGTCAGTCGAGAAGGTGCCGAAACCGGCGCTCACGGCCGTGGTCTGGAAGTTCGCCGTCGCGCTGACGCCAGTGCCGTTGACCGAGGAAGCCGCTGACACCGTGCCCGCGCCAACGGTGGTAGCAGAAGCCGGAGACAGCTGGACGGATGCTACGCCCGTCGAGTCCGTCAGCGCGGTAGTCGAACCGAGCTGTCCCACCGAGGTGGTTGAGAACGTGACCAGGGCGTTGGCAACCGGGGCCTTGTTCGCGTCCAGCACATTCGCGGAGACGGTGACCGGCGCTACCGAAGTCACGGAGTTGGACGACAACGCGAGCGTCATGCTGGGCGTCGCTACCGACCCGGTTCCCCCAGTTCCCCCGGTTCCCCCGCTGCCGCTCTGGCCGTCATTGCTGACACCCGCGCTGCAACCCGCCAGTACCGCCGCCACGAGCATCACGCCCAGGCTCATCCATTTCCTCATGTTCATAGCTCCCGGCAACCTTCGTGCATATCAGTGCGCCACCGTTCGGTCGGTGATCACACGGGGGGTGATAAAGATCAGCAATTCAGTACGGTTCGAGATTTTCGTCGTCGTCTTGAACAGATTGCCCAGCACCGGGATGTCGCCCAGCAGCGGCACCTTGTCGACCGTGTTCGTGTCGGTCTGCTGGAACAGGCCGCCCAGCACCACCGTGCCGCCGTTCTCGACCAGCGCGGTGGTCTTCACGTGCTTGGTGTCGATCGTGAAGCCGGCCGTCGTCTGGATGCCGCGGCTGTCCTTGTTGACGTCGACGTCCAGGATGACGTTGCCTTCCGGCGTGATCTGCGGCGTGACCTCGAGGCGGATGTTGGCCTTGCGGAACGAGATCGACGTCGCGCCGCTGGAGGTCGCCACCTGGTACGGGATCTCCTCGCCGGCCTCGACCACGGCCTGCACCTGGTCGGCGGTGATGACGCGCGGGCTCGAGATGATGCGGCCCGTGCCGTCCTCCTCCAGCGCCGACAGCTCCATGTTCAGGAAGCGGCCCGCCGAGGCGCTGAACAGCGACAGGGCGAAGGTCGCGGCGGACGCGTTGGCCGCGACGGCGCCCGCATTGGCGCCGAAGTTCGTGAACGTCGAGTCGGCGTAGTCCGCCGTACGCGTGCCGCCGGTGCTCTGGCCTGTCTGCGAGCCGATCGCGTTGTAATTGCCGCCGACCGACACGTACTGGCTGCCGCCGACGTGGAAGGCGTTCGTGGACGTCGAGCCGAGCTTGACGCCCAGCGCGCGGCCGAAGTTGTCGTTCGCTTCGACGATGCGTGCCTCGATCATCACCTGGCGCGACGCGACGTCGATCCGGCTGATCATCGCCTGGACTTCCTCGAGCTTGCTCGGGATGTCGGAGACGAACAGCTGGTTCGTGCGCGGCTCGGACATCACCGTGCCACGAGCAGACAGGATGCGCGTCGTGTTGCCAGCGGAGCTGCCGCTACCGGACCCCGTGAGTGCGCGCGCGACGTCGTCGGACTTGGTGTAGTTCAGCTGGAAGGCCTGCGTCTTGAGCGGCTCGATGTCGGCGATCTTGCGCTTGGCCTCGAGGTCGACCTGCTCCTTCGCGGCCAGCTCTTCCTTGGGCGCGATCAGCAGCACGTTGCCCGTGCGGCGCTTGTCCAGCCCCTTGCTCTGGAGAATGATGTCCAGCGCCTGGTCCCAGGGCACGTCCTTCAGGCGCAGCGTGACGCTGCCCTGCACCGTGTCGCTCGTCACGACGTTGAAGTCGCTGAAGTCCGCGATGATCTGCAGCAGCGCGCGGATCTCGATGCTCTGGAAGTTGAGCGACAGGCGCTGTCCGGTGTAGCCCACGCCCGGCACGAGCTTGTTCGCGTCCTGCTTGGCCGGACGCACCTCGAGCACGAACTGGTTGTCGGTCTGGTAGGCGCTGTGTTCCCAGGCACCGGTCGGCGAGACCACCATGTGCACGTGGTCGCCCACCTGCGTCGTCGTGATAGTCTGGACCGGCGTGCCGAAGTCACTCACGTCGAGGCGGCGGCGCAGGCTCGGCGGCGCGGTCGAGCGCAGGAAGTCGACGACGAGGTCCTTGCCCTGCTGCTTGAGGTCGACGCCCACCTGCGTGTTCGCGAGGTTGACGATGATCCGGCCGGCACCGTCCGCGCCGCGGTGGAAGTCGATGTCGCGCAGGTCGAGCACGTCGGTGTTCTGGCTGCTCGCGAAGTGCGTCGTCTCCGCGGCCGCCGCGGGCGCGGGCACGGTGGCGGTCGCCGACATGGAGGCGACGCCGGCGGAATCGAGCGACACGAGCAGCACGTTGCCCTGCACCTCCGCGCGGTAGTTCGCCGCGGACTTCAGGTTCAGCACGAGGCGGGTGCGGTCACCCGAGCTCGCGACGGCGACCGAGCGCACGTTGCCCTGATTGATCTCGACCGCGTTCTTGCCCGAGGCATTCGTTACCCCGGGCAGGTCGACGACCACGCGTGGCGGCGTCTGCATCGAGAAGCCCGCCGGCACGGCGGCCAGCGGCTCGCTGAGCTCGACGCGCACGACGTCCGTGCCGCCTTGCTGCTGGCCCGTCACCGAACGAATCTTGGGCTCCGCCCAGGACGTCGCCGGCAACGCCACCCCCAATGCAAGAACGAGCAATGCTCCCGCGGTCCAACTCCGCATCTTCCGATTCTCCTGACTGCTGCTCATCGCGCCTTCTCCTGCATCTGGAGGGTGCTGGTGCGCTGTACCCACTCACCCGTGGCATCCTGTACGGTCTCGACCAGCGTGACTTCGCTGTCGCTGATCGACTTGATCTCACCGTAGTTCTGACCGATGTGGTTGCCCACGGTCACATCGCGCAACTTGCCGTCCACCAGCAGCAGCGCATGCGTCTTGCCGCCCTGCCGCAGGCTGCCGACCATCGTCATGCTGTCCAGCGGATAGGACTCGAGCTCCTCCGGCACGTGGTTCTTGGCCGCGGAGAGCAGCGCACTCGATCGCTGCGACGACTCGGCGGTCTGCGCCACCAGCTTCTGCTGGCCGAACGGCTCCACGCCGCTCGCGCCGACGTAGGCTTGCGGGTCGAACTTCTTCGGCGGATAGACCGGCGGAACGTTCGGCTTGACTTCCTTGTGCTGCTGCTCCATCCACTGGATAAGGTCGTCGTTGTCCGGCGAGCACGCGCCGAGGCCGGCCAGCAGGGCCGCGCCGACCGTGATGCTGAGGACGCGCTTCATTTCTTGCCCTTGCGTTGCTCGGCGACCTCGGACGGGTCGAGGTAGCGATAGGTGCGCGCCGTCGCGTCCATCGACAGCGTCCCGGGGTTCGCGCCCGGCACGATGTTGAGGTTGTGCAGCGTCACGATGCGCGAGAGCGCCGCGATGTCCGCCGCGAAGGCGCCGATGTCGTGGTAGCGGCCGGTCACGCGGATCGCGATCGGGAGCTCGGCGTAGTACTCCTTGGTCTCGGTCTGGCCCGGCACGAACTGGTCGATCACGAGGCCGCGGCCCACGCCCGCCTGGTTGATGTCGGTCAGCAGCGCGTCCATCTCCGCCTTGCCGGGCAGCTGCTTCTCGAGCTGCGTGACGTAGCCCTGCACCTCGAGCTTCTGGGCCTTCAGCGCATCGAGGTTGATCGCCTGGGCGAGCTTGCCGCGGTACTCTTCCTTGAGCTTGGGCTCCTTGTCGCGCTCCGCCTGCAGCGAGTCCGACTCGTCGCTGAGCCAGACGACGTAGCCGGCCACGACCACGACGGCGGCGAGCAGCGCCCACACGGTCAGCCGAGGCAGCAGGGGCCACTGGCCCGGCTCGTTGGGATTGAGGTCGCGGAACTGGCCGAGGCCGCCCCGCATCGCCTCCATGAGATCGGCGCCGACGTCGCGCTTGGCTTTCTGTTGCGTGGCCATGCCTTATCCCTTCACCGCGGCGGAGGCGGCGACGCGAGGTGCGCTGGCCCCGAGTGCACCCGCGGCAACGCCGCTGGCGGCCTCGCCCGGCGGCGGCGGGCGCTTGAGCGTGACGCCCATCGCGAAATCGAACATGCGGCGCTGGTCGCGCGAGCCCGCCGGCGTGACCGTCACGGCGTGGATGGAACCGAGGATGGGCTTCTCCAGCCAGCCGTCCGTGTCGTTGCTCGCGTTGCGCAGGAACTCCGAGATGCGCTCGTTGGTCTGCGCGAGACCCGTCAGCGCGACCTGCTGGCCGTTCTGATGGATCGAAGTCAGGTAGACGCCCTCCGGCACCTGCTTGACCAGGTCGTTGAGCAGGTACACGGGCATGTTGCGGTCGGCCTGCAGGTCCTCCACCGCCTTCTGGCGCGCCTTCAGGGCGTCGATCTCGCTGCGCAGGTTGGCGACGTCGGCGATCTGCGCATCCAGACGCTTGATCTCGGACTGCAGGAACGCGTTGCGCGACTGCTGGTTGCTGATCATCGTGGAGATGACCGTGTACCAGAGCGCGACGATGGCGGCGCCGAACAGGACGGCGAAACCGGTCCCTGCCAGGAAGGCCTGCTTGCGTTGCTGGCGCCGCGCTTCGCGGTGCGGCAACAGGTTGATCAGGATCACTGCACGAACCTCCGCATCGCCAGCCCGCACGCGGTCAGGTACGAGGGCGCCTCGCGCCGCAGCTTGCCTTCGCGCACGGCGCTCCCCAGCTTCATGTTCTCGAACGGATTGACGACGCGGCACGCGAAGCCGGTGACTTCCTTGACCCGTTCGCGCAGCCCCGCTAGCGACGAAGTGCCGCCCGCGAGCATCACGTAGTCGACCTTGTGGTGCGGCGTGCTCGTGAAGAAGTACTGCAGCGCGCGGCCGATCTCGTGCGCGAGGCTGTCGACGAAGGGCATCAGCAGCGTGGTCTCGAAGTCCTCCGGCAGGTCGCCGGCGAGCTTCTTCTGCTCGGCCTCCTCGAACGAGAAGCCGTACTGGCGCGAGATCAGCTGCGTCAGCTGCGCGCCGCCGAAGGTCTGGTCGCGGTCGTAGAGCATCTCGTCGCCGCGCAGGACCTTCAGGCCGGCCGTGTCGGCACCGATCTCGAACAGCGCGACGAGCACGTCCTTGCCCTGCTCCGGCAGGCTGGAGATCACGCGGCTCATCGCGAGGCGCGAGGCGTGGGACTCGATGTCGAGCACGACCGGCTTCAGCCCGGCCGCCTCGGCCAGCCCCTGACGGTCCTGCACGCGATCCTTGCGCGACGCGGCGATCAACACGTCCACGTCGCCGATCGACGACGCGCTGGGGCCGATGACGCAGAAGTCGAGGCTGACCTCGTCGAGCGAGAAGGGAATGTACTGATGGGCCTCGGACTCGACCTGGATCTCCATCTCGGCCTCGCGCAGCCCGGCGGGCAGGACGATGCGCTTGGTGATCACGGCCGACTGCGGCATCGCCATGACGACGTCGCGCGTCTTGGCGCCGCTCTTGGCGACCAGGCGGCGCACCGCGTCGGCGACCTCGTCGAACTTCTCGATCTGGCCGTCGGCGATCCAACCCTTCTCGAACGGTTCGCTGGCGAACCGCTCTAGCACCAGTTCACCCGAAGGGGTCTGGCCCAGCTCGACCAGCTTGGCGCTGGACGAGCTGACATCCAGCCCGATCATGGGCGGATGTGTTCGGCCGAAGAGGCGATCGAGGAAAGACACGAGGACATGCTCCGACAGCGCTCGAGACGGAGCGCCGGGTTGATATTTTGCGGCAATGCTATCAGCAAGAACGACAAGAAAACAAAGTTGGTGTGCGGGAATGCCCGCATTTTCAAGTCATTTGACGCGCACGACCGGGGTTCAAATCCGAAGGACCTGCAAATACCCGGCGGCGAGCGCCGCCCACACCGTCGCCCGGGGCCGCGCAGTCACGTCCGGTTTCTATAATCGCCGTCACACGCCTGCCCCACATTCATGAGCGATTCCGACCTGACGCCCGCGAAACTGCCCCCCGCCCCGCCGCGGGAGACGCCCCCCGCCCACTGGGCCAGACGCGCGGCGCGGGCCGTGCTCCGTGTCTTTCTGACAATTGCGGGCGGCACATTAGCGCTGTTACTCGCCGTTGCAATCTGCGTCGGCATCGGACTCGCGGTCGCGTATCCCAACCTGCCCGACCTGAACGCGCTCACCGATTACCGGCCAAAATTACCGATGCGGATTTTCTCCGCGGATGGCGTGCTCCTTGGCGAATATGGCGAGGAAAGACGCCAGTTCACCCCGATCCAGGCGATCCCCAAGGTGATGCGCGACGCCGTCCTCGCGATCGAGGACGCGCGCTTCTACCACCACGGCGGGGTCGACTACATGGGCGTGATCCGCGCGGGCATGGCCAACGTCGGCGAGGCGCGCAGCCAGGGCGCCTCGACGATCACGATGCAGGTGGCGCGCAACTTCTACCTGTCCACCGAAAAGACATTCACGCGCAAGATCTACGAGATTCTGCTGGCGCTCAAGATCGAGTCCCAATTGAGCAAGGACCAGATTCTGGAGCTGTACATGAACCAGATTTACCTGGGGGAACGGGCCTATGGATTCGCCTCCGCCAGCGAAATCTACTTCGGGAAACCCCTTAAAGACATCACGATCGCGGAGGCGGCGATGCTCGCCGGCCTGCCCAAGGCGCCGAGCGCCTACAACCCGATCAACAACCCGACGCGGGCGCACGAGCGGCAGCAATACATCATCGACCGCATGTTCGTGAATGGATTCATCACCGAGGACGAGCGCAAGCGCGCCCACGCCCAGGTCCTCACATACCGGGCGCCGGTCGAGTCGCCGATCCACGCGGAATACGTGGCCGAGATGGCGCGCCAGCTCGTCTTCGCGCAATACGGCGACGAGGCCTACACGCGGGGGCTGAACGTGACCGTCACGGTCGACTCCGTCCAGCAGCTGGCGGCCTACCACGCCTTGCGGCGCGGGATCATGGACTACGAGCGGCGCCAGCAATTCCGGGGCCCGGAAGGCTACGTCGACCTGCCCGGCGATCCCAAGGCGGTGGACGAGCGCGTCTCCGAGGCGCTCAACGAGCATCCCGACAACGACGACCTGCGATCGGCCGTGGTGCTCGAGGTCTCGCCCAAGAAGGTCGTCGCGGAGCTCCAGTCGGGCGACACGATCACGGTCACCGGCGACGGACTGAAGCCGGTCACCTCGGGCCTGTCGCCCAAGGCCGACCAGAAGGTGCAGATCCGCCGCGGCTCCATCGTGCGTGCGATGTCCTCACCCAAGGGCGACTGGACGCTGACGCAGCTGCCCGAGGTCGAGGGGGCGTTCGTCGCGAGCGAGCCGTCGACGGGCGCGATCCGCGCGCTCGTGGGCGGCTTCGACTACGGCAAGAACAAGTTCAACCACGTCACGCAGGCCTGGCGCCAGCCGGGCTCGAGCTTCAAGCCCTTCATCTATTCCGGCGCGCTCGAGAAGGGCTTCACGCCCTCGACCATCATCAACGACGCCCCGCTGTTCTTCGACGCCGGCACCACGGGCAGCCAGCCGTGGGAGCCGAAGAACTACGACGGCACCTACGACGGCCCGATGACGATGCGCAATGCGCTCGCCAAGTCGAAGAACCTGGTCTCGATCCGCATCCTGCAGTCGATCGGGCCGGCCTACGCGCAGCAATGGATCTCGCGCTTCGGCTTCGACCCCGAGAAGCATCCGCCCTATCTCACGATGGCGCTCGGCTCGGGCTCGGTGACTCCGCTGCAGATGGCGGTCGGCTACGACACCTTCGCCACCGGCGGCTACCGCGTCAATCCGATGCTGATCACCCGCATCACCGACGCGCGCGGCAAGGTGCTCCTCGACGAGGTGCCCAAGCCGCTGGACGAGTCGATGCGCGTGATCGACGCGCGCAACGCGTTCATGATGGAGTCGCTGCTGAACTCGGTGACCCGCATCGGCACCGCGGCGCGCGCGCAGGCCACGCTCAAGCGCCCGGACGTCTACGGCAAGACGGGCACGACCAACGACTCCAACGACGCCTGGTTCTGCGGCTTCCAGCCCTCGCTGTCGGCGATCGTGTGGATCGGCTACGACACGCCGCGCAACCTCGGCAACCGTGAGACCGGCGGCGGGCTCGCCCTGCCGGTGTGGATCGAGTTCATGCAGCAGGCGCTCAAGGACGTGCCGGTGGCCGAGCTCGTCCCGCCGGATGGCGTGACCAACATCAACGGCGAGTGGTACTACAACGAGTTCGGCCCGGCTGCGGGTGTCAGCGGCGTGGGCCTCGACGACAAGGCGCCCAAGGAGACGACCGACGACGAGAAGAAGTCGATCCTCGACCTGTTCAAGACCGGCAACTGAGCCACGCGGCGCGCGGCGGGTTCCTACAGAAGAGCAACACCGCCCGCAAAAGTCAACGTCGGAACGTAACAGTCGGGCTGGCGTCTGGATCCGCCGACAGCCCGTGCCCGCCGGGCGCGATTTCAGTCGCCGGCCTGCCAGACGAGCGGCTTGCCGGCCTGCACGCTCGCCTCCTGCGACAGCCGCGCGAAGAACTCGACGCCGTCGCGCGTGTCCAGCCAGCGGCCGTCGACGAGACGGAAGTGATAGCCGCCCTGGCGTGCCGCGAGCCAGATCTCGTGCAGCGGCGGCTGCTTGTTGACGACGATCCGGCTGCGGTCCGGGAACTCCAGCTCCACCAGGCCGCCGTTGGCGTTGGCGTCGATGTCGATCACGCCCTCCTGCAGCCAGGCATCGCACTGGCCCTCTATGGCGGCCAGCAGGCGGTCGGCGGCGGCGTGGTACTCGGAGTCCGGGAGGGCAGGCGTCGACATGGTCGATAGAATTCGGAGGATGGAAGGAAGCCGGACTTCGAGTTTAGCGGCGGCCCGCGCGGGCCGATCCCGCAGCACCCCTGCGCGCGGCGCAGCCTTGCTTGCCGCGGCCCTGCTGGCGCTGCTGGCGGCATGCGGGCAGAAGGGCCCGCTGTTCCTGCCGCCGCCGGAGCGCGCGGCCTCGGCGCCTGCACCCG